>CAZEAX010000599.1:0-2784 GCA_964510405.1 uncultured Streptomyces sp.
GCCAACGTCATTCGAGGGAGTGTTTTTGATGAGCGGACAGGAAACTTACAACTACCAGGTCGTGCGCCAGTTTTCGATCATGACCGTCGTGTGGGGGGTGGTCGGCATGCTGGTCGGCGTGATCATCGCCGCCCAGTTGCGGTGGCCCGAGCTCAATGTCGCGCCGTGGCTTTCCTACGGCAGGCTGCGCCCGCTGCACACCAACGCGGTGATTTTCGCGTTCGGAGGCTGTGCGCTGTTCGCGACTTCGTACTACGTCGTCCAGCGGACCTGCCACGTGCGCCTTTTCAGCAATGCGCTCGCGGCGTTCACGTTCTGGGGCTGGCAGGCGGTCATCGTGCTCGCCGCGATCACCCTGCCGCTCGGTTATACGAGCGGCAAGGAATACGCCGAGCTCGAGTGGCCGATCGATATCCTGATCACGCTGGTATGGGTCGCTTATGCCGTGGTGTTTTTCGGAACGCTGGCGACCCGCCGTATCAAGCATATCTACGTCGCCAACTGGTTTTACGGGGCGTTCATCCTGACCGTCGCCTTGTTGCATGTGGTCAACAGCGCGGAAATACCCGTGACGTTCTGGAAGTCGTACTCCGCGTATGCGGGCGTGCAGGACGCGATGGTGCAGTGGTGGTACGGACACAACGCGGTCGGTTTTTTCCTGACTGCGGGCTTTCTCGGCATCATGTACTACTTCATTCCGAAGCAGGCGGGACGGCCGGTTTACTCGTACCGGCTGTCGGTCGTGCATTTCTGGGCGCTGATCTTCACGTACATGTGGGCCGGCCCGCATCACCTGCATTACACCGCGCTGCCGGACTGGGCGCAGTCGATCGGGATGCTGTTTTCGCTGATCCTGCTGGCGCCGTCGTGGGGCGGCATGATCAACGGCATCATGACGTTGTCGGGCGCCTGGCACAAGCTGCGGACCGATCCGATTCTCAAGTTCCTCGTGACGTCGCTGTCGTTCTACGGCATGTCGACGTTCGAGGGGCCGATGATGTCGATCAAGACCGTCAACGCGCTGTCGCATTACACCGACTGGACCATCGGCCACGTGCATTCCGGCGCGCTCGGGTGGGTCGCGATGGTGTCGATCGGCGCCATGTACTACCTGATTCCGCGCATGTTCGGGCGGGTTGAGATGTACAGCGTCAAGCTGATCGACCTGCATTTCTGGGTATCGACGATCGGCGTGGTGCTCTATATATCGGCGATGTGGATCGCCGGCGTAATGCAGGGCCTGATGTGGCGCGCGGTGAATGCCGACGGCACGCTTACCTACAGCTTTGCCGAAGGCGTCAAGGCGACCTATCCGTACTACACGGTGCGGCTCATGGGCGGCACCGTATTCTTCTGCGGCATGCTGATCATGGTCTACAACGTCTGGAAAACCATCGCGGGCAGCCGCGCGGTCAACGACGCGCCGATTCCAGCCGCCGCCCTGGCGCACGCCTGATCACGGAGCCAATCCAATGAGCAATCGACACGACGTCATAGAACAAAACACGGGGCTTTTGATCGCCCTCATCATCCTGGTCGTCGCGGTGGGCGGCCTGGTCGAAATCGTACCGCTGTATTTTCAGCGCTCGACGACGGCGCCGGTCGCCGGTTTGAAGCCGTTGCCGGCGCTGCAGCTCGCGGGCCGCGACGTCTACATACGTGAAGGCTGTAGCAACTGCCATTCGCAGATGATCCGGCCGTTTCGCGCGGAGACCGAACGCTACGGCCATTATTCGGTCGCCGGAGAATTCGTCTACGACCATCCGTTCCTGTGGGGCTCGAAGCGCACGGGGCCCGATCTCGCGCGCGTGGGCGGGCGTTACTCCGACGAGTGGCACCGCGCGCATCTCAACAATCCGCGCGACGTGGTGCCGGAATCGAACATGCCGGCCTATACGTGGCTCGCAACCTCACAGGTCGATGCCGACGTGCTGCCTGCGAAAATGCGCGCGCTGAGAACTGTCGGCGTGCCGTATACGGACGAAGACATCGCGGGCGCGGCGGGCGCCGCCAGGGGCAAGAACGAGCAGGACGCCGTGGTCGCGTATCTGCAGGGGCTGGGACTCGTATTGAGGAACGTGCGATGAGCGCCGCCGACTACAGCACCTTCAGCAGTGTGATGACCGTCGTGATGCTGGTCGTCTTTCTGGGCATCGTCGTCTGGGCGTACAGCGGCAAGCGCCGCGCGCAATTCGACGAGGCGGCGCGCGTGCCGTTCGAAGACGACACGATACCCGGTCACGAATATCCAAACGGCAAGGCCAAGGAGAAATCATGAGCGATTTTTCAAGCGAATTCGGAACTTTTTATGTCGGGATCATCACGATCGTCAGCATGATGGCCTGCGCCATATTGCTGTGCAACCGCACCCTCTCGACCATTCCAGCCGGCGCGGTCAAGGACGAACGATGAGCGACTTCTCGAGCGAATTCTGGGCATTCTATGTCGGGATCATCACGCTGGTCAGCATCATTGCCTGCGCGGTATTGTTGTACAACTTCACCACCAAACCGGCCGCCAAGGGCGAGCAGGTCGACACCACCGGCCATGTATGGGACGAAGACCTCGCCGAATGGAACAACCCGCTGCCGCGCTGGTGGATGTGGATGTTCTATATCACGATCGTGTTCGCACTCGTCTATCTCGCGCTTTATCCGGGGCTCGGCAATTTCGCGGGCGTGCTGGGCTGGAGTTCCAAGGGCCAGTACGACGACGAGCAAAAGCAGGCGACGGAACAGTACGGGCCGCTGTTCAGTAAATATCTGCAGCAGGATCTCAAGCTGG
>CAZEAX010000600.1:0-2777 GCA_964510405.1 uncultured Streptomyces sp.
CAGCGTCGGGCATTTGATCTTGTCGAGGTAGCCGCGCACCGTCATGCCGCGCGCGACTTCGACGTCGAATTTCTCCTCGTTGTCGTAGCCCGCCATGTACATGAACATCTGCTTGAAGCGCGGCGAGGATTGAGTGAAGATCGTGTTGTTTGGATTGAAGCACGCCACCGAACTCACGACCGCCGCCGCTCTATGGTCGTAGCTCGAGAGCCGCAGCGACCAGTAGCTGCCCATGCTGATGCCGTAGATCGCGATTTTTTTCTTGTCGACCTCGGGCCGCTTCATCAGGTAACTGATCACCGCCGCGCCCGCGCGCTCGTAGTTGTCGCCTACCGCGCGGATTTTCTGGATGTTGGAATTGCCCTGGCCGGGACCGTCGATCGCGAGCACGTGAAAACCGCGCGACAGCGCGATGTTGTGGCTCGCCTTCGGAAACACTTCTTTCGACTGGTCCATGCCCGGCACATAAATCACCACCGGCGCCTTGCGCCGGTCCGGCAGCAGGTGAAACAGGCACGAAATGGTTTTACCGTCGTCGAACGGCACTTCGATGCGTTCGATCGGGTAGCTCGCAACCGCCGAGCGCCGGTCCACCGTTTCGTTCAGCTTGCGATAGAGCGCTTTCTTGACCGGATGGTTGTCGAAAAAAATCGGGTGCTGCGCCATGCGGTAACCTTCGATCGCATGATCGTAATGGTGAGTCGCAGTCGCGTTGGCGCCCTGCGCTTCCGCGCGGCGGGCCAGCAGTTCGTTGCGCTCGGCGGCCTCGCGCCACACCTTGGGCAGCATGCGGTAATTGCGCGCGCGCTTGCCGGCCGGCACTTCGAGATCGTCGCGCTCGAAATTCTGCACGCGTCCGCGCATGTTCAACGCAAGATCGAGCATCCACTGCTGGTTGTCGCGTTCCGTTCTCAGCTTGCGTATCATGACCTCTCCTGAAGGGCGAAATGATGTTTTATTACCGCTCGCAATCTTAACGCAGAGTGCGCCGTGCCTGCTTTAGAATCTGAAAAGCGAACCGGTGATGAGGAATGGGCAATGAGCAATGGGTAATTTCAACCCTACCTCATTACGGATAACCCAATACCCATCGCTCATCGCCCATCACTCATTACCACGGAGACCTCATGCGCTATTGGCTGATGAAATCCGAACCTAACGAATTCAGTATCGACGATCTCGCGCGCGCGCCGAAGAAATCCACGGCGTGGTTCGGCGTGCGCAATTATCAGGCGCGCAACTACATGCGTGACCAGATGCAGCTCGGCGACCGGGTATTGTTTTACCATTCGAGCTGCGAAGTGCCGGGCATCGCCGGCATCGCCGAAGTGAGCAAGCTCGCCTATCCCGACGAAACCCAGTTCGACCGCAAGAGCGATTACTTCGACCCGAAAGCTACGCGCGAGAATCCGCGCTGGGTGCACGTCGACGTCAAGCTCGTCAAGAAAACGCGGCTGGTGCCGCTGCCTGAACTGCGCGGCTATCCGCAGCTTGCGAAAATGCAGCTACTGCAGCGCGGCAACCGGTTATCGATTACGCCGGTCGATCCGGCGGAGTGGAAATTTATCGAGGGAATACTCTAGGTCTTGGAACCTCGATCGCTTACGCCCGACGCTGCGGTTCGGAGCACTTCACCGGACGGGAATACACCCACCGGGCTGGCCGACCTGTCCCCTGCGTATTTCGGCATGGTCATGGCGACCGGCATAGTCTCTCTCGCCGCCCACCTGCTCGCCATGCCGGTCGTGGCGCGAGTATTGTTCCAATTGAATATCGTGGTCTACGCCGCGTTATGGGTTTTGACCGTGCTGCGCGTGATCCGCTACCCGCGCCGCTTCTTCTCCGACATGGTCGATCATTTGCGCGGGCCCGGTTTTTTCACCACCGTGGCGGCATCCAGCGTGCTGGGCAGCCAGTTCGTCGTGCTCGCGGCCGACTTCCACGCGGCTATCGGGCTCTGGGTCATGGCAATCACGCTTTGGATCGGATTGACTTACACGATTTTTGCGGCCTTCACCATCAAGGAAAACAAACCGACCCTCGATCAGGGAATCAACGGCGCCTGGCTGCTCGCGGTAGTGTCCACCCAATCGATCGCGGTACTTAGCGCACTGCTCGCCGCCCGTATCGGCCAGCCGCATAAACTGGAGCTGAATTTTCTCGCGCTCTCGATGTGGCTGTGGGGCGGCATGCTTTATATCTGGATGATGTCGCTTATTTTCTATCGCTATACGTTCTTCCGGCTTGCCCCCGGCGATCTGTCGCCGCCGTACTGGATCAACATGGGCGCCATGGCAATTTCCACGCTGGCGGGATCGCTGCTGATCATCAATGCGCCCGACGCGCCGTTTCTGCTTTCGCTGCTGCCCTTTCTTAAGGGCTTCACGGTCTTCTATTGGGCGACCGGCACCTGGTGGATACCGATGCTGCTCATCCTCGCGCTGTGGCGCTACGCATTCAAGCGCTTCCCGCTGAAATACGACCCGCTGTACTGGGGCGCGGTTTTTCCCATCGGCATGTATGCAGCCAGCACCCACGAGATGATCGCGGCGATGCAATTCGATTTTCTCGGATTCCTGCCACTGGTCTTTCTGTACGTCGGGCTTGCCGCGTGGGCGGCGGCATTTAGCGGATTTATCCTGGATCTTTTCCACCGCTTCGGCGCTGCGTGATCTTAAGATGCGAGCCGGCGATAGGTGATGCTTTGTTCCGCGACATGCGCGCGCTAGAGCTCAAGGTTCCTCCGCCCGTCGTAACCGCGCTCGTCGTAATGGCGA
>CAZEAX010000601.1:0-2775 GCA_964510405.1 uncultured Streptomyces sp.
TGGCGATTATTCGTAAATGTAACCATTAGTGACCGGTGTTGGCCGATTGCGGCACAGTCAGCAGCTGCGCAGGAAACGCCGGCAGCAAATAGAAACGGGACGAAGGGGCCGCGTGCCCCATCGCCCCGAACTCGGCTAAGTGGGAAAGGAATCTCACAAAGCCTGCGCCGCTCCAGGTTGCGGCACGACTCACTAAATATGAGAGAGTCACCAACTCCTTAGATATGAAGAAGTCACCTAAAGAATATGCGAAAGACATGCTTTGCATGTTGACCTTAGTCAAACGAACTTGATAAACAGCCATCGCGGCGTGGCCGACAATTGAACTTGAGTCCCGCGGAGCAGAAAACCAGCCCGTTCTGAATCGTTAGCAAACATGAAGTGACGATCGGTTGTCAAATTGGACCGCGGTGCTGAATGACCGGTTGAATCGGCCAAGCGTAACGGGGTCGGACCAGGGCAACACATTGATTCAAGCAGGCAACAACCTCGATCAAGGTCGACAAGAAGGCTTAGACCCGTATTATTCGGGGCAACGTTGATGTTCCAGCGGCAGCCGCGAACTCAGTCGTCGATCGCCTCAACATCCTGTTGCCGAAGTCGCTCAATGTTGTCCTTCATGGTCTTGAGCGATTTGGGGGAAGCTGCGACCTCAGCCCCGGCGCGCCGCCTCGATCGCAGCGACATCGATCTTTTTCATCGTCATCATCGCTTCGAATGCGCGCTTGGCGACGGCGGGATCGGGATCGGTTATCGCCTGGGTCAAAGCGACCGGCGTAATCTGCCAGGACAATCCCCATTTGTCCTTGCACCAGCCGCACTCGCTCTCTTTGCCGCCGCTGCCGACGATCGCGTTCCAGTAGCGATCGGTTTCGGCCTGGTCCACGGTTGCGACCTGAAACGAGAATGCTTCGCTGTGCTTGAACGCGGGTCCGCCGTTGATCCCGAGGCAGGGAATGCCCATCACCGTAAATTCGACCGTCAGCACATCCCCTTTCTTCCCGGACGGAAAGTCTCCCGGCGCGCGATACACCGCACCGACGGATGAATCGGGAAATGTCTTCGCATAAAATCGCGCCGCGTCTTCGGCGTCGCGATCGTACCAAAGGCAGATCGTGTTCTTTGCTGGATTGACCATGTCGCTTCTCCTCGTAATGAAGCTCTTTAATGCGCGAAATCTTCGGGCCCGGTTTGTCCGCACTTATTGGGTTTGAGGCAGGCCCCAAATCGACAACCGTTAGAAATTATTTTTCTTCCTGATGCGCCGTCGCAAAGCGTGCGTGTCGCGGATACGGCGCACCATGGTACGCATTCCGCATAACTGTGCGTATCCGCATGCTGCTGAAACCGGTGCAGGAGACTACCGGCATTTGCTCGACCCGCATCCCGGTATTTGAAGCGGCCCGGCGCATCGCGATTCGACCACACAAACGAACAGCCCTGACTTGGTCCGACCCGAATCATCGCGCTGTTTGCGTCTGCGAGTATTGCTAGTGCATCGCTGCGCCTGAAGCGCGAACAATCCGGCCAAGGCGCTGAATCTCGGTCGCGATGTGCTTGCCCAACTGCTCCGGCGTGCCGAGCGCGAGCTCCGAGCCTTCACGCGCGAGCTGGTCGCGCGTTTCGGGCAATTGCAGGATGCGCGCAATCTCGGCATTGAGCTTGTCGATGATCGGACGCGGCGTGCGGGCGGGCGCAAGAAACGCGTACCAGCCGGAGACCGTCGCGCCCGGCACGCCCTGCTCCGCCATGGTCGGTATATCGGGCATCGCGGGTGAGCGCCGCATTCCCGTCGTGGCGAGCGCGCGCAACTTGCCTGAACTCAGATGCGGCTGTACCGATACGGTGCTCCCGGTCGAAGTTTGGGTTTCGCCCGAGAGCGTCGCCACCATGGACAATCCTGCCCCTTTGTAGGGAATGTGTTCGATCTTTACACCCGCCGCCGATTTGAACAGCTCGAAAGTGAGCTGCGACATCGTGCCGGCGCCCGGCGAAGAATAATTGAGCCGGCCCGGCCGTGATTTGGCGAGCGCGACAAACTCCCTGAGGGATCGCACCGGCAGGGAGGGATGAACCACCAGCACCTGGGGTTGAGTCGTTGCCAGGATGACAGGCGCGAAATCCTTGATCGAGTCGTACGGCAGGTTGGGATAGACGCTGTAATTGACGGCAAAGCTCGCGCTTGCGATCAGGAGCGTATAGCCATCAGGAGCGCTCTTCGCCACGATATCGGGCCCTATCGTGCCGCCGGCACCGGCGTGATTGTCGACGATGACGCTCTGTCCCCAAGTAGAGGTGAGCTGCTGTCCGACTGCGCGGGAAACCAGATCGAGGCCGCCGCCGGGCGAGGACGGGACGACGATACGGATCGGCTTCGTGGGATACGTGAGTACCTGTGCCTGCGAAGCGACAGCGGAGAACGTAACTATCGTTATGGCAATGACGGCGCTTTGTTTCATGGGTTCTGGTCGCCTTTTTTATTCCGCATCCTGCCAGTCGAAACTGCGCGAATACAACAGTCCTATCCGTTCCGCCTCACGGCACGGGAGGCTGCACGGGCGGATAGTACTGAGGCGCTTCTTTACGGTTAAACATGCCGTAGTCGCGCATCACCTCGAATACGCGAAAGTATTCGGTCGTCCCGTCGGCAAAAAGTTGCCGGCCAAAGGCGATGCCGGCGTCGGATGACGGCACGTCAACCAGATGCGCAAAAATTCCGGGCCTGTATACGCTTTCGAACACGTCACGTTGCCACGAAGTTTCAACCGGCAGGTC
>CAZEAX010000602.1:0-2774 GCA_964510405.1 uncultured Streptomyces sp.
CAACAGAGCGCGCAGCGCGACCTTGATGTTGTAGCGGTTGTCGCGGAACATGCGCGCAATGCGCTTGACTTCGGACGCATCCGGCGTCGGCGAGACAAATTCCCGCCACAGCTTGGCGACGATGAACTCGGCGGTCGACGGCTGCGCGAGCAGGATGTCGAGCACGGCGTCGCCGTCGAAGTTGCCGCTGCGGCCCAGCACCGTTTTCACGCCGTCGTCGTGTATCAGCGGACGCGACACGAATTCGCCGGTCTCGGGCTCGATGCTCCAGCCGGTGAACGCGCGCGCGGCTTCCTTGATGTCCGCCTCGCCGTAATTACCCTCGCCCAGCGTGAACAGCTCCATCACCTCGCGGGCGAAATTCTCGTTCGGCTGCCCCTTGCGGTTGGACGCATTGTCGAGATAAATCACCATCGCCGGACCTTTCGACACCTCGTGCAGCAGGTCGCCGAAATAACCGAGCGCGTGCTTGCGCAATACGAGCTGCTGCCGGTACATCAGGACCGGCGAGCGGACTTTCTGCAGGCTCGACACGAAATGGTTGTGCCAGAACAGCACCATCTTCTCGGTGAGCGGCGACGGCGTCATCAGCATCTCGGTCATCCACCAGCTGCGCAGCTCGACGCCTTTCTCGACTTGTTCGCGCTGGGCAAGCTTTCTCTGCTCGTCGCTCATCGTGCGCAGGCGCCGCGGCGACTCGAAGTCGTTGATCCATTGCGGAGGCGGCGTGGCGACTTTATAGCTGCCCGTCCATGCGAGCAACTGGTCAACCGCCTGGCCGCGCGTCAGCTTCGCGAACGCCTCGATGTCGTCGACATTGGCCGCGAAACTGGTGCGATTCAAAAGGTGACGCGCTTCGTCGAAGCCCATAGGCACGGCTGCCCGCACGACCGCGGGTGCGCCGATCGCGAAAATGATGGCTGCCGCACCGAGCCAATGCCTCAATCCCGCACCAGTTTGCGTGTGGCTCACGGCGGAACCTAGCCTGGGCCGCGCATCAGAATATGGGCGACCTGACCGCCCAGTTCGGGATAGGCAGCCTTCGCGGGCAGCCACGCAGCGAGCACGACGCCAACGACAAATAGCGTCCAGTAGAGCAAACGTTCCATGGAATTTGCCTCCTACTTCCCGGCGGGCGGCTGCCCCTTGGCGGGCGGGCACTTCGCGGGATCGACCTTGCATTGTTCCTGGCGCTCTTTAATGCGCGCTTTCATTTCCTCGCAACGCTGGGGATTCTGCTGGCAACGTTGCTCGAAACGCGCCCTCCTCTCGGCGCGGCATTTTTGCGGGTGCGCCTGGCATTGCTCGCGGCGCGCCTTCATTTTGGCCTTCATCTCCTCGCAGCGTTGCGGATTCCCCTTGCAGCGCGCTTCACGCTGCGCCTTCATTTCGTCGCGACATTTCTGCGGGTCCGCCTGGCATTGCTCGCGGCGCTCCTGCAGCTTCGCTTTCATGTCCGCGCACTGCTGCGGATTGTCCTTGCAGCGCTGCTGCATGCGGCCTTTCATCGGGTCGCGATCCGCAGGCGCGGCCGCATCCTGAGTATGCACCGCCGCACCGGGCAGACCCTGCGCGAAAACGGGCGCGGCACATATCACGCCCCCCATCATCGCGAATATCGCTATCAGAGGACAATTCTTCATCGGTCGTCTCCTTCTCGTGTGGCGCTAACGCTATGCCGGGTCGCCGCTTAACGGCCTTTGTAGATTTCGCGGTTAGCGCGGTCCAGATCGCGGCGCAAGTTGTGCCGTTCCTCGTCGGTCAGCCTGCCGTCGGAACGCCGGTCCGGCTGGCGGTAGTCGCGTTGATAGTCGGGCTGGCGATAGTCGCGCTGCGGTTGCGGGCGTTGTTGAAAACCGCCAGGCCGCTGCCGCTGCTGCACGTCGAAGTGCCTGCCACCGTAATTGCGCCATTGCGCGGCCGCCGGCTGTGCCGTCAACACAAGCAAAGCGAGCATTGCACTAATCAGGGTTTTCATTTGCGTAGCTCCGTGCGAACGCGCATTTACGGACGCCTCGCGACACCGTAAATCCGGCGGCGAATCACGACCGGCACGCGTGCCCCTGAAATGCGCGACGCGCGCACGATCCACGCGGCCAGCGCCACCATTCCTGCGTACAATGCCAATTCCATGCCGGTACTCCTTGTAGTCCGCGTAACTTGCTGCGATCATCGTGCCCCATGCACCTGTCGTGGCACCCGGCGCGCGCTCCAATTTCCATACACGCCATGCTACTCCGCCTGTGTAAGCATGCTGTTAACAGCGGTGGGTTTTTTGTAACAAACTGTGACAATTCCCGCGGCACCCCGCAATTGCGG
The DNA here is from genome assembly GCA_964510405.1 of uncultured Streptomyces sp. GTDB lineage: Bacteria > Pseudomonadota > Gammaproteobacteria > Burkholderiales > SG8-41 > PALSA-1004. The sequence goes on from CAZEAX010000602.1 coordinate 2,320, forward strand.
GCCACTCTCGCTGGAATTGGCCGCGGCAAACCGCTAGCATGGTGCCGCGTACAACAAGGTGGCATATGACCGAACCGAAAATCCGCATTATCGTCGTCGATGACGACGCGCGCCTGCGCGAACTCCTGAATCGCTATCTGTCCGAACAGGGCTACAGCGTACGCGCGGTCGCCGACGGCAACGACATGAATCGGTGGCTCGCGCGCGAGCGCTACGACCTGATGGTGCTCGACCTGATGATGCCGGGTGAAGACGGCCTGTCGATCTGCCGGCGCCTGCGCGGCCTCGGCGACAAGATGCCGATCATCATGCTGACCGCCAAGGGCGACGACGTCGACCGCATCGTCGGCCTGGAAGTCGGCGCCGACGATTACCTGCCCAAGCCGTTCAATCCGCGCGAACTGGTCGCACGCATCCAGGCCGTATTGCGCCGTGCGCCCGCAACACAGCCCCCC
>CAZEAX010000603.1:0-2764 GCA_964510405.1 uncultured Streptomyces sp.
GCCCGCGCGCAATTTGCCGGCCGGGGCGAGTTCTGCGCGCGCGGCGGGCGGCACGGGCGGCGGGGTTGCGCACGCGGCGAGCAACATGAGTCCCGCCAGCGCGGTCGCGATTTTCTTCATTCCGGCTCCGATTGCAGTTCGGATCGCATGCGTATTGAACCGGATTATATGCCCTGCCTCCTGCGCGTCACTCCGCGACGATTTTACGGGCGGTCGCGACCTGCTTCCACTGTTCGAGTTCCTGCCTGATGCGTGCGGCGAACGCGGCGGGCGTCGTGGCGAGAGGCAGCATGCCGTCGGGCTCGAGCAGTGCGCGCAGCTCCGGCGTCGCGGAGATTTCGCTGATGTCGCGGTTCAGGCGCTCGATCAATCGCGGCGGCGTGCCGGCAGGAGCAAAGACCCCGACCCAGGTATTGCTCGAAAAGCCGGGCAGCGTGTTGATGAGCGGAGGCACATCGGGGAACGCCGGGTGCGGCTGCGCCGACGTGACGGCGATGAGCCTGACTTTTTCGGCCTTGAGGAACGGCGACAGTGTGCTGTAGCTCGACATCATCACCTGGATCTGGCCGCCGGCGAGATCGATCGCGGCGTTGGCGGCGCCCTTGTACGGCACGTGGCGCATCTGCACCCTGGCCGCGGCGTTCATCATTTCAGTCACCATGTGGCCGATCGAGCCGACGCCTGCGCTGCCGTACGTGATGTCGCCGGGATTGGCGCGCGCCGCGGCGAACAGTTCCGCGGGCGATTTGAACGGCGTCGACGCCGCAACGGCGAGCAGCGAAGGATTCTGTCCGACGGTAGCCACGGGCGTGAATGCGCTGATCAGGTCGTATGGCAGCCGCGGCTGAGTCGCGGCAACGGTCAGAAAAGTGGACGAGGTGAGCAGCAGGACCGAACCGTCGCGCGGCGACTTGGCCACCGCGTCGGCGCCGATGACGCCCGCGGCACCGGGCCGGTTTTCCACGATCACCGAAGAGTCCAGCCGTTTCGCGAGCGGCCCCGCGACCGCGCGCGCGATCGCATCGTTGCTGGCGCCCGCCGAAAACGGCACGACGATCCGGATGAGCCGGGGCGTGGCATCCTGCGCCGTTGCGGGTGGCGACATTCCGATCAGCGCGCCGGCGCACAGTGCGAGTAAAGGGGCAGGGCGTCGCATCAGGATTTCTCCGCGAAGATCGGGCGTCAGCGTAGCGCGCTTCGCGGACGTTCGTCCAGCGCCGCGCGGCAGCGGACCCGGTTTGACCGAATATATTTCATAAGATAACATAATGAAATAAATATTTCATTTGCGGGAAACCTTTCCACATGCGCACCCGGACGCCGCTGATCCGCCGCCTCAAGGACGAGGGCGGCCGATTCTCGAAAAATCAGCGCGTGCTAGCCCGCCATGTGCTCGCCAACTACCAGGCGGTCGCGTTTGTCACGGTGGCGCAGCTCGCGGCGCAGTCCGGGGTCAGCGAGGCGACGATCGTGCGCTTCGCCAAGGCGCTCGGCTTCGACGGTTACCCGGCGTTTCAGAAGGAGATCCGGCGTCTCGTGCGCGCGGAGCTGCGCGGCGTGGAGCGCTTCAAGCTGGGGGCGGCGCGCAAGGCGCCCGCGCGCACGCCGCTCGACCTCATCACAGAAAAGGAGCGCGAAAATATCTCGGCGCTTTACGACTCGTTTGACGCGCTGGCTTTCGGCAAGGCGTTGCGCATGTTGCGCGCCGCGTCCGAAGTGATGGTGGTGGGAACGCGCAGTACCGCGCCGCTTGCATACCACCTGTGGTTTGCGCTCAACAAGATCGCGATCGCCGCGACGCGCGTGTCGACGATTTCGTCGGAAACATACGACCACTTGAGCCGGATGGACAAGGGCGCATGCGTGGTGGTGATCGGCTTTCCGCGCTACCTGCGCGAACAGGTCGCGCTGCTCAAGTTCGCCAAAAGCCGCAAGCTCGCCACGCTCACGATCACGGACAGCACGTTTTCGCCGCTGCGCGGCCAGGTGAGTTTGCACGCGCCGGCCGAATCCGCCTCGTTCGTGGCTTTTCATTGCGCGCCGCTGGTGCTGCTCAATGCACTGGTGCACGAGCTGAGCGTAGCGGACAAGGAGAGAACGCTCGCGGCGCTCGACCGGTTCGAGGCGGTCGCCGAAAGCCAGCACTATTTTTTAAAGGAATGAACGCGCAATGACGACCGCACGCGGAAAAAAAACGCTCAAAATCCTGATCTCGACGGGGCACCTCGGCACCGCGCCGTCGAACCCGGAGAGTTTTCGTCTCGGCATGGCGGCGAACCCGGATTACGTCGTCGCCGACGGCGGCAGCTCCGACCCCGGCCCGGTCTATCTCGGCGAGGACACGACGCTCGGCCACTTCGTGCGCGAGGAACTCGAGCTCTTTCTGACCGCATCGCGCAAGCAGGGCATTCCGCTCGTGATCGGGTCGGCGGGCGACACGGGCAGCAACCGCGGCGTCGACGAGTTCGTGGACATCATCAAGGAACTCGCGCAGGAACACCGGATCCCGAAATTCAAGATCGGATATTTCTATTCCGAAGTGCCGAAGGATTTTCTAAAGGGGAAGATCGCGGCCGGCAAGGAGTTGACGGGTCTCGGCGGGTTTTCGGCCCTGACGGAAGAAGAGGTCGACAAAGCGACCCGCATCGTCGCAGTCGCCGGCGTGCATCCTTTCCTTAAGCTGCTCGACATGGGCGCCGACGTGATCATCGCGGGGCGCTGCGGCGACATCAATTTTACCGCGGGCCCGTGCATCCATCACGGT
>CAZEAX010000604.1:0-2750 GCA_964510405.1 uncultured Streptomyces sp.
TGTGGGAAAAGCAGACTCCGCTCGTCGCTAAACGCGGTACGCTCGTGTTTGTACATGGTTCGTCGATGGCATCGACACCGGGTTTTGATTTTCAGATGCCGGGCAAGCCCGACGCGTCCATGATGGACTGGTTCGCGCACCGCGGTTTCGACACGTGGTGCATCGACATGGAAGGCTACGGGCGCTCCTCCAAGCATCGCGATATCAATTGCGATGTTGCCAACGGCGCCGACGATCTAAAGGCGGCGATCGATTACATCGTCAAAACGCGCGGCACGGAAAAGTTTTTGTTTTATGGCAGCTCGTCGGGGGCACTGCGCGCCGCACTTTACGCCCAGCGCCATCCGGAGCGGGTCGCCCGGCTCGTGCTCTCCGCGTTCGTGTGGACCGGCAAAGGCAGCCCGACGCTCGCGGAGCGCACGAAGAAGCTGCCCGAGTACCTCGAGAACAACCGCCGCAAGATCGACCGTGCATTCGTGCAAACCATGTTCACGCGCGACCACGACGGCGGCGCCGACCAGGTGGTGATCGACGCGTACGCGGCGCAGATCCTGGCGCTCGACGACTCGGTACCGACCGGCACGTACGTCGACATGTGCTCGAAGCTGCCGCTCGTGGATCCACTCAAAATCACGGCGCCGACGCTGATCATGCGCGGCCAGTACGACGGCATCGCGGCGATGGACGATTTGCTCGAGTTCTTCAAGCTCCTGCCCAATCCCGACAAGCAGTTCGCGGTGATGCCGGGCATCGCCCACAACAGCACGAAAGCCGTCAATTACGCGATCGCGTACCACATCCTGCTGTCGTTCCTGACCCAGCCCGCGCCGATTTACCGCGGGTAACGCGGCGGCGCCGGCTCAATGGTGGTGTCGCCAAGGATCCCGATCTTTATTGCGGCGCTCGCGCTGTGCGCTGCGGTGAGCGTATTTGCGCAAAGTTATCCGGCGCGTCCGCTGCGCCTCGTCGTGCCTTACGCCGCCGGCGGTTCGACTGACGTGCTAGCCCGCATAATCGGACAGAAACTCACTGCAATGCTTGGTCAAGCGGTCGTCGTCGACAATCGCACCGGTGCCGGCACTTTGATTGCCACCGAGATAGTCGCGCACGCGGCGCCCGATGGCTACACCTTCCTGATGGCCACGCCGCCGTTGACGGTCGCGCCCGCGCTTTATGCGAAACTGCCTTTCGACGTGGAGCGCGATTTCGCGCCGATCACCAACATCGCGGCGACGAGCAACGTGCTCGTTGTGCATCCGGCGGTGCCGGCGCAGAACGTGCGGGAGCTTATCGCGCTGGCGAAAGCGCATCCGGACGTCTACACGTTCGGCTCGAGCGGTGTCGGGGGTGCCAGCCATCTCGCGGTGGAACTCTTTCGCAGCATGGCCGGCATCGAACTTGTGCACGTGCCGTACAAGGGCGGCTCGCTCGCGGTGACCGATTTACTCGGCGGCCGACTCACTTTGATGTTCGCGAACCTCACCACCGTGCAAAACCATATCAAGACGGGAAGGCTGCGCGCGCTCGCGATCGGCACCGCGCAGCGCTCGCTGGTCGTGCCCGAATTGCCGACAGTCGCGGCCGCCGGCGTGCCGGGCTACGAAGCCAACAACTGGAACGGCATGGTCGCGCCGGCGGGCACGCCGCGCGCGGTGATCGAACGCTTGCAGCGCGAAATCAAAGCAATCGTCGATGCGCCCGACATGCGCGAAAAATTGCTGCAGAGCGCGTTCGAGCCGATTGCCGACACGCCCGCCGAATTCACGCGCTATCTTGCCGCCGAGCGCGTGAAGTGGGGCAAGGTCGTCAGGACGGCGAACGTCAAGCCGGAATAACCGGCAGCAGGCTAACTGACCGCGACTAACGGGCGCGGACTAACCGATCGCCAACGTGAATACGCTTTCCACTGCCCAAATCCTCTATTGCTGCGTGGTGCTGGTACTGTCGTTCGCCATCCGCGGCGGTGCCGGGTTTGGCGCGGCGGCGCTGCCGCTAATCGCACTGGTGCTGCCGATGAAGCTCGTGGTGCCGGTATTCACCGTGCTCGGAATTTTTTCTTCATGGTCGATTGTCTTCAAAGACAGGCGCCATATTGTATGGCGCGAGTTGCTGCGCCTGCTGCCGTACACGATAGTCGGCGCGTTGATCGGGCTTTATTACTTCAATGCGTTCGACGGGCGCAGTCTTGCCCGCGGCCTGGGCGTGGTGGTGCTCGCCTACGGAAGTTATGCGGTATGGCAATCGCTGCGCCCGCCGGTCGCATGGAAGCTTTCCTCGCGCCTGACGTTGCCCGCGACCGGCACGCTGGCCGGTATCGTCGGCGCGCTGTTCGGGGCGATGGCGGGCGTGTTTTACGCGATTTATTTCGATCTGCAGCGAGTCAGCAAAGCCGAGTTCCGCGCGACGGTTGCGGCCACTTTGCTGGTGCTTGGTTTCGTCCGCGGAGGCGGCTACTTTGCGGTCGGCGCATACGACCGCGAGGCGTTGATCGCAACCGCATTCTCGCTGCCGTTGATGTTCGCGGGTGTCGTGCTGGGCAATCACATCCACAGCAGCCTGAGCGAAAATGCGTTCCGCCGCCTGATCGGTATTGTGCTGATCGTGAGCGGTATACCATTGCTGCTGGGGTAGCCGGTAGGCAGAAAAGTATGCGGGGCCGGATATTCGACCCTCCCACCGCCGGCTGGTGGATCCCGCGCTAACTGGCGGCCGGTCGCGTAGAATGGCGCGCGCGGTTGCACTCCGTTGCG
>CAZEAX010000605.1:0-2750 GCA_964510405.1 uncultured Streptomyces sp.
GTCCGGCGTGAATCCGCAAGGCTGCCAGGTGTTCAGCTTCAAGCATCCGAGCACGGCGGAACTGGCGCATGATTTTCTCTGGCGCACCACCCGCTGCCTGCCCGAGCGGGGACAAATCGGCATCTTCAACCGCTCTTACTACGAAGAGGTGCTGATCGTGCGCGTGCAGCCGGAGATTCTGCGCGGTGAAGGGCTGCCGGCCGAGGCATTGGAGGTGCGCGATTTCTGGCAGCAGCGCTATCGGTCGATTGTCAATCTGGAGGCCCATCTGCACGGCAACGGCACCCGCATCATCAAGTTTTTCCTGCATCTGTCGAAGGAGGAGCAGCGGCGGCGTTTTCTGCAGCGTATCGATGATCCGGACAAGAACTGGAAGTTCAGCATGGCCGACATCGAGCAGAGAAAATTCTGGACGCCTTACCAGGAGGCTTATGAGAAGTGTCTCGGCGCGACGAGTACCCGCGACTCCCCGTGGTACGCAGTACCGGCGGACGACAAGCAAAACGCCCACCTGATCATATCGAAAATTATTCTCAATGCTCTGACGAGCATGCGCATGACGTACCCCAGGGGCGACGCCGCGCATCGGCGGGAGCTGAAAGCGATTCGCAAGCGGCTCGCGAAGTAACTGCGCGGATCGGCGGGATGGAGGCGCGATTTACTCGAAGGAGAAGCACCCATGTTACGCAGCGTGAAGGATCTGGAGGACTACGCCGTCGGCGCGATGGACGGCATCGTCGGCCACGTGAAAGATTTCTATTTCGACGACAAGGCGTGGGTCATCCGCTATCTCGTCGTCAACGCCGGCACCTGGCTGTCGAGCCGGAAAGTCTTGATCTCGCCGGTCTCGATCGGTCGCCCGGATTGGACGGCAAAGATACTGCCTGTCCGCATCACCAGGGAGCAAGTGAAGAACAGCCCCGGCATCGACACCGAGAAGCCGGTCTCGCGACAGCACGAAAAGCAATACTTCGAGTATTACCGCTACCCGTACTACTGGAACGGAGGCGGGTTGTGGGGCGAGGGAGATTACCCGGACCTGATGATGCCTGACTGCACGGGTGTCGTGCCGATGCCGCATGCCGTACAGTCCGAAGTGGCGGAGGCTAACGCGCGCGCTGAAGCTGCGCAGCATCAGGGCGACGATCCCCACCTGCGCAGTTGTAACTCGGTAATGCGCTATCACATCAAGGCGACTGATGGCGACATCGGCCACGTGCAGGGCCTGCTCGTCGATGACGAGACCTGGGCCATTCGATACATCGTTGTGGCCACGAGCCACTGGTGGGCCGGTCATGAGGTACTCATCGCGCCGCCATGGATCGGCGCTGTGAGCTGGTCCGACGCTACGGTCTCTGTCAATGTGACCCGGCAGGCGGTCAAAAACGCTCCGCCGTACGACTCGGCGGCGTTGCTGGATCGCGAGCGGGAAATAAGCGTCTACGATCACTACGGGCACTCCGGTTATTGGACGACGCAGGCGAAGCGTGCGCTTACCATGCTGGACCGGTAGTTAGCGGCCGGCGTTCGCAGTCCGCGCCAGCCGGTTCGCGACGCGGATTTTTAAATGTACGTTTCCGTACAGAATCGCTTGCGTGTATCCCGCAAAATCGATGTTTCCCGGCATGGATGGAGAGCCCGCTACGATCTCGTCGCTCTTTCACGCCGCAACTGTCGCCCAAAAAAGAATGGAGATCGTATGCTAATGATCCCGCAATCCAGCGTTACGAGAGACGAAATTACCAGTCACAAACTGACCCATGTCGACCGCGAGGCCAGCGTGCTCGACGCCAGCAGGCTGATGCGAAAAGCCGGCACTACCGAGCTGCTCGTCACCGGTCAAGCAAACGGCATGCTCCGTCCGCTCGGTATCGTCACGGCGAGAGACATCGTCACGCGCGTGATTGCCGCCGAACTGGACCCCGCGGTACTGACCGCCGGTGATATCGCATGGTCCGGCAAGGCCGGCGCAGATCCCGCCGGTCGTGATGCCAGGAGGCTCCAGCGTTATCAGAAAAGCCACCGCGGGTCGCTGGCCGTATTGGATGGCGATGGCCGGCTCGTCGGCACCGTGAAGCTCGATGAATTTATGGGCGCACCTGGCAGCGCGCCGGTAGCGGATTGAGGCGGTTGCAATAAGCGGGCGTGGGCGGATTCGACGGTTTCACCCGTTGATTTCGCACCTCAGTCGGCGTTGCGCCGCGCGGGAGCACCTAAACTACGGATGCGCCTTCGTTCCATGTGACGTCGCGTCCCTGGGTTGCCGCGGCCGTCAGCATCTGGATCAGCGGAAAGGCGCGCAGCCGTATCCCTACGGGTTCCGGTTCGTCAGTGTCGTTGGCGCGATGCGGCAGGTCACGCTTGCCGTCTGCGGGTTCGGCGGCGGCCAATCCTTGATTGAGGCGGGCGAGTGCGGCCGGAATGTCGGCAGCGAGTATTGCGCTGGGCACGGTGCCGCTGTGACCCGTCATCTTCAGCAGCGTTATCGCGATTGCGCGGTCCATGATGATGCTGCTCCACGCATCGCTGTGAAATGTCACGAGCATTGGTAGTTCTCCGTAGTCGATTCGCAGGGTTCGCGCAGGCACCCGCGCGGCCGGCGATCAAAAGTGATAGTTGCCGCCGCCGAAGAGCCCGATGACGCCGATGATGATCAGGTAAAAAGCCACGATGTAATTCAAAAGCCGCGGCATCACCAGTATCAGTATACCGGCGATCAGCGAGACGAGCGGGGTAAGCCCCAGGTTGAT
>CAZEAX010000606.1:0-2732 GCA_964510405.1 uncultured Streptomyces sp.
AACAGCGACATCGTCATGGTGTTCGACGAATGCACGCCGTACCCGGCGGATGTCGCGCAGGCCGCGGAGTCGATGGAGCTGTCGTTGCGCTGGGCGGAACGCTCGAAACGTGCGCATGAGGGCAATGCCAACGCGTTGTTCGGCATCGTGCAGGGCGGCATGCACGAGCGTCTGCGCGACCGCTCGCTCGCGGGACTCGCGCAAATCGGCTTCGACGGCTACGCCATCGGCGGCCTGTCGGTGGGCGAGCCGAAGGCAGACATGGCACGCATACTCGCGCACACGGCGCCGCGACTGCCCGCCGCCAAGCCGCGCTACCTGATGGGAGTCGGCACGCCGGAAGACATCGTGGATGCGGTCGAGAAAGGCATCGACATGTTCGACTGCGTGCTGCCGACTCGCAACGCGCGCAACGGCTGGATTTATACGCGCCAGGGCACGATCAAGCTGAGGAACGCGCAATATCGCGACGACGTCCGTCCGCTCGACGAGGCGTGCGGCTGTTACACCTGCCGCAATTTCACGCGCTCGTACCTGCACCACCTGCAGAAAGTGAACGAAATCCTCGGCGCGCGGCTCAATACGTGGCACAACCTTTATTACTATCTCGAGCTGATGCGGGACATGCGCGGCGCTATCGAGCAGGGGCGCCTCGCCGAATTCGCGGGCGAATTCAGGCGGATGCGCACCGCGTCGTGCTAGAATACGCACCTTTTTACCGGTCGCGGCGACTCGATGCCGCGCTTGAGGAGTGCATAACGTGTTGATCAACGAAGCCTGGGCGCAAGCGGCCGCGCCGGGCGGTGCCGACCTGATGTCGATGCTGCCCATCATCCTGATGTTCGTCGTGCTGTATTTCGTGATGATCCGTCCGCAGATGAAGCGCGCGAAAGAGCACAAGGCGATGGTCGAGGCGCTGCAGAAGGGCGACGAAGTCATCGCCGCCGGCGGCGTGCTCGGCAAGGTGACCAAGGTCGCCGACAATTACGTCACGATCGAAATCGCCGACAAGGTCGAGATCCGCGTGCAACGCCCGGCCGTGCAGCTGGTGCTGCCGAAGGGCACGATCAAAGGCGCCGAGTGAAAGGGTAAAGCCGTCAGTGGTCAGTACGCTGTTCCGCTCGTTCGTCCGCTAATCCACCTATCCACCCGGTCCTGACATGAACCGCTACCCACTCTGGCTCAACCTGCTGGTTGCCTTCGCGCTGCTGATCGGCGTCGTCTACACGCTGCCGAACTTTTTCGGCGAAGTGCCGGCCATCCAGGTTTCACCTTCGAAATCGACGCAGAAAGTCGACGCCGACCTGCAGCAGCGCGTCGAGGCGGCGCTGAAGTCTGCCAATATCGCGAACGACGGCATATTTCTCGAGCCTTTGAGCCTCAAGGTGCGGTTCGCCGACACCGACACGCAGTTGAAAGCGAAAGACGCGGTGCAGAAGGTGCTCGGCGAGGATTTCGTGGTCGCGCTGAACCTGGTGTCGCGCAGCCCGCGCTTCCTGACCTCGATCGGCGCGCTGCCGATGTACCTGGGGCTCGATTTGCGCGGCGGCGTGCATTTCCTGCTGCAGGTCGATATGCCGTCGGCGCTGATCAAGAAACTCGACGGCGTCGCGAGCAACATCCGCGTGCTCCTGCGCGACAAGCGCATCGGCTACGGCAGCATCGGGCGCGAAGGCGAGAGCGTGCTGGTCAAGTTCCGCGACGCCGATACCCGCAACAAAGGGCGCAAGGAAATCGAAACCGCCAATCCGGACCTCGGGATCAGCGAGCAGGAGCAGGGCGGCGAATTCCGGCTGGTCGCGGCGCTGAAGCCGGAAGAAATAAAGCGCACCCAGGACCTGGCGCTCCAGCAGAACATCGCGACGCTGAGAAACCGCGTCAACGAACTGGGGGTGGCCGAGCCCATCATCCAGCAGCAGGGCGCCGACCGCATCGTCGTGCAACTGCCCGGCGTGCAGGACACGGCGCGCGCCAAGGAACTGCTCGGCCGCACGGCGAGCCTCGAATTGCGGCTGGTCGAAGCGCACGCGGGCGACCCGTCCGGCCGCGACTACGATCCGAAGAAAATCGACGAGGCGCTCAAAGGCAACGTGCCGTTCGGCACCGAGCTGTTCATCGAGCACCGCGGCAAGACGACCGAACCGCTGCTGCTGTCGAAAAACGTGATTCTTACCGGCGAACGGCTCACCAACGCCGCGCCGAGCTTCGACCAGCAGAACAACCAGCCCATCGTCAGCGTCGAGCTGGACGGCCAGGGTGCGCGCATCATGCGCGATATCACGCGCGAAGCGGTCAAGCGCCGCATGGCGGTCCTGCTGATCGAAAAAGGCAAGCCCGAAGTCATCACGGCACCCGTGATCCAGTCCGAGCTGGGCGGGCGGTTCCAGATCTCGGGCAGCATGTCGACGCGCGAAGCGAACGATCTGGCGCTGCTGCTGCGCGCAGGCTCGCTCGCGGCGCCGATGGACATCATCGAAGAGCGCACGGTCGGGCCCAGCCTCGGCGCCGACAACATCAGGATCGGTTTTCATTCGACGTGGATCGGCTTTACCGCGATCTCGATTTTCATGATCGCGTATTACCAGATGATAGGTGTGATCTCGGTCGCGGCGCTCGCGGTCAACGTGCTGTTCCTGATTTCGCTGCTGTCGATGCTGCAGGCGACGCTGACGCTGCCCGGCATGGCCGGCATCGCGCTGACCGTCGGCATGGCGATCGACGCCAACGTGCTG
>CAZEAX010000607.1:0-2730 GCA_964510405.1 uncultured Streptomyces sp.
CCTCCCCCCCCCCCCTGTTCCTTTGGTTGTCCGTCTCTTCCCGTCCCGCCGCCTCTGCCCCCCCCGCCCCGGCGCCGAACAAAATACCGTTGGGATTGATCAGAAATACGCGGCCGTTAGATTGCAACGTGCCCAGAATTTGCGACGGATCGACGCCAATGACGCGATTGAGCACCGCGCTCGAGGCCGATTGCTGGATAAAACGCGTCGCTTCGTTCGACTGGATCGAGAATTGCTGCCAGTTGATGATCGTGCCCGGCGTGTTGGTAATCGCCAACTGCCGGCCGCTGGCGGAAAAGGTTGCCTGGCCGCTGACGACAACCGGCCCCACCGGGTTCGCGTAAGCGAAACGCCCGGCGAAGCACGCCGCGACCGCGACTGCAACGAGCTTCCGTTGCAACCGGTGCGGCTTGACCGCTTTTGCCCTCGTCCCCAAGTTATGACTACCTATCCACCTGTCATTGCTGCAATAACTGCTACAAAATTTAACCTGCCGCCTCGGCTATCATCTTGATTTACCGCAAAATCTGTGCCGACGCGCATGTTAACAGAATCACCAAATTGTCACTGTGAACAATGTCACGTAAAAGATTACCACAATCCTTATATTTCATCTAGTTATAGAGATAATCTGAAGTAAATACTCAGAATAGGATTGTCGCAATTGCGTGCCCGGAAGACGAATTTGCGACGCCACACGCGAAAACGCATGCGGTTGCGAAATTAACTGACGGGTTTTATCGCCTTTCGACGAGCGGGAGACAGCCGGTATTACTGGCGCGATCAGCGCTCCGGCTTGGGGTCGCGCTGCAAAAGCTCCTGCACCGCATCGAGTGCGGGAATGCGTTCATCCATGACACGGCATACCGCGCGGGTGATCGGCATGTCGACTTTGAGTTCGCGCGCGAGAATACTAACGGCGCGCGCGGTATACACGCCTTCTGCAACATGTCCGAGGTCATGCAACGCCCGCTCAAGCGCTGCCCCTCGCGCAAGCTCGAGTCCGACCCTGCGATTGCGCGAAAGATCTCCCGTGCACGTCAGCACGAGGTCGCCGATACCCGCGAGCCCCATGAAAGTTTCCATCCGCCCGCCCAGCTGCAAGCCCATGCGCGTAATTTCAGCGAGCCCCCGCGTGATCAAAGCAGCCCGCGCGTTGTAACCCAGGCCGAGCCCGTCGCTGATGCCGGACGCGATCGCGATCACGTTTTTCAGCGCGCCCGCGATCTCGATGCCGACGTTGTCATCACTCGAATAAATTCGCAATCGGTCGTGGTGCAATTCGCGCGCGACGCGTTGCGCGAACGCGGCATCGCCGGATGCGAGAGTCAGCGCGGTCGGCAAGCCACGGGCAACTTCGTGTGCAAAACTGGGTCCCGACAACACCCCGCGCGCCAGGCGCGGCGGAAGTTCGTCGGCAGCTATCTGGTGCGGCAAGCGCGCCGATTCCGTTTCGAAGCCTTTGCATAACCAGATGAGCGGCGGCACATTGCCGGCGGCGGCAAGTTGCTTCAGGGCTGCGCGCAAACCCCCTGTAGGTGTGGCGATCAGCAACAGTTCGCTTTGATCGAGCGCCGCCCGCAGGTCGGCAGTGACGCCGACGCTTGCAGGAATCTCGAATTCGGGAAGATAGCGTCGATTGACCCGCGTCGCGGCGATTTCCCGGGCCTGCGATGGATCGCGCGCCCACAGCGTCACCGCATGGCGCGGCGCGAGACTGATGCTGATCGCCGTTCCCCACGCGCCGGCGCCGAGCACCGCGAGCTTCATACACCCCAGACCAGGTTGACCCTGATGTATCCGCTTTGCCCGTCGCGATGCGTGACCCGCGCCCAGCCGGTGCCGGTCAGTTCGTTGAGATCGAGCAGCACGTTTTGCTCGGCCTGAAACGCGAGCGACGCTTTGTCCTCGGCGGCCGTGCGCACATCGGCAAGGCTCACCTTGACCATTACGCTGCGCCGTTCGCTGAGGCTTTTGGTTTCGATCCACGCCAGTTCGCCGCCGGCATCGCGTATCTTGGTCCAGCCTTCGACCACGACCACGACTTCGACCGGATAGCCGCGCCCCAGTATGTAGCGCTTTTTGGCCTTGCCGGACGGCGCGTCGTACAGCACTGCCGCGTTGTCGGCGACCGAACGGAATTCCGCCGCGCCAACCGGCATCGCCGCCGTCATCAGCAAAGCAAGCGCGACCCGAACGCACCGGTTAATCATCGGAGTCTGCGTAACCCGTTGCGGGGAAAATCATTGTCAATGACGCTTCGCCTCAAGCGGACGCTGGCACAACCCGCTAATTGGGTTTGGAGCCCTGCTGCGCCTTCAATTGCTCTACCTGCTGCTGGTAAATGTTCTCGAAACTCATGGGCGCAAGCAATACCGGTTGAAAACCCGCGCGCGAAGTCACGGTCGAGATGGTCTCCCGGACGTAGGGAAACAGCGTGTTCGGGCACGCAATGCCCAGCAGCGGGCCCATGTCCTCCTGCGGCACGTTGCGAATCTGGAAAACTCCGGCCTGCGCGACTTCGACGAGAAACACGGCCTTCTCTTTAATCCGCGCCGTGATCGTCACGCTCAGCACGACTTCGAACATCGCCTCCTGCACGGTGCGCGCCGCGCTGTTGATATTCACCTCCATGCTCGGCGCTTCCTTTTCGAGAAACACTTCCGGCGCATTCGGCACTTCCACCGACAGGTCCTTCAAATAAATCTTCTCGATCGAGAATGTCGGCAC
>CAZEAX010000608.1:0-2729 GCA_964510405.1 uncultured Streptomyces sp.
AGCAATTGTCTTCGATGATCGTCGGATTGGCCTGCAGCGGTTCGAGCACGCCGCCGATGCCGACGCCGCCCGACAGGTGCACGTTCTTGCCGATTTGCGCGCAGGAGCCGACGGTCGCCCAGGTGTCGACCATCGTGCCTTCGTCGACATAAGCGCCGATATTGACGTAAGAGGGCATCAGAACCGCGTTCCTGGCAATATACGCGCCGCGCCGCACCATCGCCGGCGGCACCACGCGAAAACCGCCGCGCGCGAAATCTTCGCGCGAGTAGTGGGTGAACTTGCTGGGCACCTTGTCGTAGTACTGCGTGGATCCGCCGGCCATGGCGACGTTGTCCTCGAGGCGGAACGACAGCAGCACCGCTTTCTTCAGCCACTGGTGAACCACCCACGCACCGTTGATTTTTTCCGCGACCCGCAATTTGCCGGCATCGAGCGCGGCCACCACTTCGTTCACCGCCGCGCCGATTTTCGCCGGCGCGGTGCCGGGGTTCAGGTCGGCGCGCTGGTCCCACGCCTGCTCGATGGTAGTCTGCAATTCATTCATGTTTTTTCCGTTGACTGTTTATCGTTTGCGCAGAAACGCGGCGATGCGCTGCGCCGCTTCGGTGCATTCGGCGGTCGAGGCGACCAGCGCAATGCGCACGAAGTTGGAACCGGGATTGATGCCGCGCGCCTCGCGGGCGAGATAGCTGCCCGGCAGCACCGAAACGTTTTGTGCCGCGAGAAGGTCGCGGGTGAACGCGGTGTCGTCGGTGAGCGTGTCGAGCCAGACGTAGAACGCGGCGTCTGGCATGCCGATTTCGGTGACCTCGCCCAGGATGCGCGTCACGGCGGCGAATTTTTCGCGGTAGAGACGCCGGTTTTCGACGACGTGAGCTTCATCCTGCCAAGCTGCGGTGCTAGCGGCATGGATTGGCGGACTCATCGCGCAACCCTGGTAGGTGCGGTAGAGCAGGAATTTTTTCAGGATTTCCGCATCGCCTGCGACAAAGCCCGAACGCATGCCCGGCACGTTCGAGCGCTTGGAGAGACTGGAAAACACGACGAGGCGGGGATAGCCCGCGCGTCCGCATTGCTGCGCTGCCTGCAACGCACCCAACGGCGGCTGTGCTTCATCGAAGTAAATTTCCGAATAACATTCGTCCGCTGCAATTACGAAACCATGGCGATCCGACAGCGCGAACAGCCGCTGCCATTCGTCCAGCGTCATGACGCGGCCGGTCGGGTTGCCCGGCGAGCAGACGTAAACGAGTTGGGTGTGCTGCCAGACGTCGTCGGGCAACTGGGTGAAGTCGAGCGCAAAACTGTTGGCGGCGAGTGTGTGCAGATACTGCGGCGTTGCGCCGGCAAGCAGCGCGGCACCCTCGTAAATCTGGTAAAACGGATTGGGCACGACGACGACGGGGGAAGCCCGCGTGCGATCGACGACGGTTTGCGCGAACGCGAACAGCGCTTCGCGGCTGCCGTTGACCGGTATGATCTGGGTTTCCGCGTCGATCTCCTTGAGACCGTAACGGCGCTGCAGCCACCCGGCGATCGCGACGCGCAGGCTTGGCGCACCGAGCGTCGTCGGGTAATTGGCCAGGCCGCCCAGATTGTCCGTCAACGCGCGCTTGATGAATTCGGGCGTCGGATGCTTGGGCTCGCCGATGTGCAGGCTGATCGGTTTCAGCTGCGGATTGGGAGTGACCCCGCGCGTCAGGGCGGCGAGCTTCTGAAACGGATAACTCTGCAGCTGGTCGAAGGCGGGATTCATGCGGAGCAATGGAAGCAAAGGTCGGATTATAAGGGTGTTGCGGTGCAGTTCACAAAAATGATCCCGGTGGCGGCGCTCCTCACCGGCGCGACCGTGTGGGGACTGATCTGGTACCCGTACCGCGCGCTCGCGCAAGCCGGCGTCGATGGTGCCGTCGCGACTACGGTGACCTACGCGGGCGCGTTCGTGCTCGGCGCCCTATGGTTGCGCCCGCGCTTCACCGTGTCGTGGCTGTTGCTCGCGATCGCGCTGGCCGCAGGCTGGGCCAATGTGGGTTTTACGATGGCGGTCATTTACGGCGACGTAATGCGCGTCGTGCTGCTTTTCTATCTGTCGCCAGTCTGGACTATCCTGTTCGCGCGCTGGCTGCTGCGCGAGCGACTGTCCGGTGCAGGCTATGTGCTGATGTTGTTCGCCCTCGCGGGCGCCGCCGTCATGCTGTGGCAGCCGCAGCTGGGCTGGCCGTTGCCGCGCACCTTCGCGGAATGGACCGGCCTGTCCGCGGGCGCGATGTTCGCACTGTCTAACGTGCTCATACGCAAAACGGCGCAGCTTGCGATCGAACTGAAGGTGCTTGCAGTATTTTTCGGCGGCATCGTGGCGGGAACAGGTTGCATACTCGCGACCGGGGCCGCAACCGGGTTGCAGGCGCCTGCCATCGACGCGGTACTGCTGTTATCGCTGCTTGCGCTCGTGATCCTCGCGGTGAACCTCGCGGTTCAATATGGACTGACGCATATCAGCGCCAACCGGGCGATCGTGATCTATCTGTTCGAACTGGTCGTGACCGCGACTTCTGGTTGGCTGCTTGCGAACGAGGTCCGGCGCAAGGCGGATTGGTCCGTAAAGCGGCCCAACACCGAGCCTTCCGGTTGGGGCTTCTTCTACCGCAACGAGCACTATCCCGATATCGACGATACCGCCATGGTCATGCTGGCGCTGAGCCTGGCGCCAGGCTCCGATGCCGCGG
>CAZEAX010000609.1:0-2727 GCA_964510405.1 uncultured Streptomyces sp.
TGGTCGATTTCGGCGATTTCAGCTTCAATCTCGGCACGCGCAGCCTCGCGCGCAACGGTGAGCAACTGCCGCTGACGACCGGCGAATTCGCCCTGTTGAAGGTGCTGGTGCAGCATCCACGCACGCCGCTGTCGCGCGACAAGTTGATGGAGCTCGCGCGCGGACGCGAATTCGGCGCGTTCGACCGCTCGATCGACGTGCAGATTTCGCGCTTGCGCAAGCTGATCGAGATTGACCCCGCCAAGCCCGCCTTCATCCAGACCGTGTGGGGTTTCGGCTATGTGTTCATACCCGACGGCAAGAATGCATGACGCTGTTCCCGCGCAGCCTGCTGTGGCGCACGGTATTGCTGCTCGCGGTGTTGATGGTGGCGGGCCATTTTGCCTCGCTTGAAATCTTCCGCGCTGCCGAGCGCGAGCCGCGCGCCGTGCAGGTCGCGCAGCAGATCGCCAGCGTGGTCAATCTCACGCGCACCGCGCTGATTACGTCGGATCCCGCGAAACGCTTCGACCTGCTGCGCGACTTGTCGCAGCAGGAAGGCATCCAGGTCTATGCCGATGCGCCGAACGAGCCGGTCGAAGCGCTGCCCGACCGGCCCATCACGCGGCTGATCACGCTCGAACTGCAGCGCCGGCTGGGCGCGGACACCCAACTGCTCGGCACCCGCGACAGCATCCACGGCCTGTGGGTAAGCTTCAAAATCGACGATCTCGAATACTGGGTGCGGATGCCGCGCGAGCGCATCGAACGCGCGGAGCAACTGCGCTGGCTCGGCTGGGGCGTCGTGATCCTGCTTTTGTCGGTCGCCGGCGCATTCGCCATCGTCGCCCGCATCAATCGTCCGCTGCGCGAGCTCACGCGCGCCGCCGCCGCCATCGGCCGCGGCGACGTGCCGCCGCCGGTCGTTGAAACCGGCCCGGCCGAGGTGCGCACGCTGTCGCGCGCATTCAATCAGATGGCGACCGACCTGCAGCGCGCCGATGCCGACCGCGCGCTGCTGCTCGCCGGCGTGTCGCACGATCTACGCACGCCGCTGTCTCGCATACGCCTCGGCGTAGAAATGCTCGACTCCAAAACCGATGCCAGCCTGCGCGACGGCATGGTGCAGGACGTCGAGGACATCGACGCCGTCATCAACCAGTTCCTGGACTTCGCGCGCGTGACCGGCGAAACCGGCAGCAATTCAGAACTCGATCTCAACGAACTCGTGCACGCGGTGGTCGAGCGCTACACGCGGCAGAGCAAACGCGTCGTCGCGCGGCCCAGCGCAGTACCCATGCTCAATCTGCCGCCGCTCGCGATGCAGCGCCTGCTCACCAATCTGATCGATAACGCGCTGCGCCACGCCGGTGACGAAGTCGAAGTCGAAACGGCTGCGGAGCGCGGGCGCGTGCGCGTGTCGGTGCTGGACCGCGGGCCGGGCATACCGGCGGCCGACGCCGCACGCATGCTGCAACCGTTCACGCGGCTGAATGATGCGCGCAGCACCGCCGGTTCCGGATTGGGACTCGCAATCGTCGACCGCATCGCGAAAATGCACGGCGGCACCGTTCAGCTGCTTGCGCGCGCCGGGGGCGGGCTCGAAGCGCGGGTCGAGTTTCCTGTGCCCGGGCGTTGACCCGGCGGGCCGGCGCACTATGCTCAGCGCCGCACGCGCATCGACGTATTGCGCAAGCGCAGCGACAAAATACGCCCGAGCGCAAACAACAGGTCGCGCACCAGCGTGGGCTCGCCGCGGGCGAGTTCGCTAAACCGCTCATGGGTCAGGCACAGCAGTTCGCCGTCGGTCACCGCCCACACGTTCGCAGAGCGCGGTTCGCTGTCGAAAAAAGACTGTTCGCCGATCACGCTGCCGGCGCCGATTTTGGCGAGCGGGCTGATGCTCACGCCGTCGACGTAGGTCACGCCGACTTCGAGCGAGCCGGCTGCGACAAAATACAGCGCGCGGTCGGCGACCCCGCGCTGGATCACGACTTCGCTCGCTTTGTACGGCCGCGGCGTAGTCGCCAGCAGTAATTTTCGCCACTCCGCTTCCCCCCATTCGGTGAGCAGCAGATAGTCGCCGGTGTTGCTGTTGTCGCCGGCACTGCGGCGGAATATATCGATGTAGCGATCCATTCGATCCTCGATAGTGGACGCGGCAAGGGTCCCATTATAAAGCCGTCCGCGGAGAAAGCTGCTAGCATGAATGGCAGGCATTCGACAATTTCAGGAAAACCAAGTGAAGGCACCTACCGCCATTGCCGGCATGGTCCTCGCCACGGCGTCAGCGTTCGCTGCCGAGCGGGAGGCGCAGATCAACATCATATTCTCGGCTGAAAATGCGACCTGCCTCGCTTGGACAAAATCCGCCGGCAACAAGGCGTTGCGCGTGCAGGCATATGAAGTGTGGGCGCGGGGTTTTGTATCGGGCTATAACTACGCAACACCGCACAGGCAAGTGAAAGTTGAAGCGTTTCCGAGCGGCGATGACTTCGACCGGTATTTCGACGAGTTCTGCCGCGACCACCCGCAGCAGAGTTTCGTCGCCGGCGCAATCCAACTGGTTGAACAGCTCGCCGAGCCGGCGACAGCGGCCAAAGCGGCGCCCGCACGCAAAGCACCTGCAAAATAAGCGCTTTCTCAGGCCGTGAGCGGCCAACGTGCGATGGCGCGGTAAATGACGCCGCGCGCTTCATGCGCCGATTCAACGAGCGTGAAATCGCGCACCGGCCAGACGAAATCGAG
>CAZEAX010000610.1:0-2726 GCA_964510405.1 uncultured Streptomyces sp.
AGGATAAGTGTCGGTCTCCGCTAGATCGATCTTCGCACGACAACCCGCGCGGTCGAGTTCGCGCCGTACGACGAGCGAACCGCCGGTGTTGCCCTGCATCAGTAATATCGTTTGTCCGTCGACGAGCAGCGGCGCCAACGCGCGCGCTACCGTCGGCTGAGTGTTGCCGCCGGACACGACGATGATCAGGTCGGCGCCATTCACCGTCGCGCGCAGATCGGTCGTCGCGAGTTCGAGCGGCGCAAATCCACCGGGTTCGCCTTCGACGTCGATCCCGCCGCGAGCGCGAATCGCGGTGAGCTTCGCCTCGTCGATATCGTTGAGCCTCAGGCGATAGCCCATCAACCCGAGATTCGCGACGAGCCGGAAGCCGCCGGGGCCGGCGCCTATGATGGCAACGGTTTTGATTTCTCTTGTGTGGTCAGTCAAGATTGTTCCCTGCGTTCGCCGATTATAGTTAGTCCGCTTTAATGCCTGCCGTCTTGATTACCGTCGCCCACCGATCGCGCTCGCTGCGCATGAAATCCCCCAGCGCCTGCGGCGTCGACGACGCGGGGTCGAGGCCGAGTTCGAGCAGACGGTCTTTGACGTCGGGCTCGCGCAGGATGCGCACGATTTCCGTGTTAAGGCGCTGGACGATCTCGTGCGGCACCGCCGCCGGGGCCATCATGAAGTACCAGTTCCACACTTCGACCTGCGGCAGGCCGGATTCGATCAGCGTCGGTATCTCCGGCAGCGTGTAGGCGCGGCGCGATGCCGTCACCGCGAGCGCGCGCAAGCGTCCGGCCTTGATCAGCGGCACGCACGACGGATCGGCGAACATCATGTCGGTCTGGCCCGCTACCGTGTCGTTGACCGCCGGCGCGGTGCCTTTGTACGGCACGTGCACGATGTTGATGCCGGCGCGCTGCCTGAAGAGCTCGGCGGTGAGGTGACCGCCGGAGCCGTTGCCGCTCGACGCGAACGTGAGTTTGCCCGGATGCGCTTTGGCGAGCGCGATCAATTCCTTCACGCTGCGCGCGGGCAGCGCCGGATTCACGACGAGGAAGTTGGGCATCATGACGAGCATCGAGATCGGCGCGAAGTCGGCGAGCGGATCGTAGCGCAGCTTCGGATACAGGCTGGTCGTGTAGATGAGCGGCGGCGTCGCGGCCATCAGCGTGTAGCCGTCGGGCGCGGACTTCGCGACGAATTCCGCGCCTATCATGCCGGTCGCGCCGGGCCGGTTCTCGACGATGAAGGTCTGGCCCAACGACTCGGACAGTTTCTGGCCGACGATGCGCGCCACCGTGTCGGTACCGCCGCCCGCGGGCCACGGCACGACGATCTTCACGGGCTTCGCGGGATAGCTTTGCGCCGCGCACTCGACAATGCAGCAGAGCAACATGACGAAGATCAGCGCAACTCGATTGCACATACCGACGCCGGGCCGCGTGAATCAACCGCTCGCAGGACGTTTCGCCGCAGCGCGCCGCGCCAGAAACTCCGCGGCCTTGCCCGCGCATGCGTCGGGATACGACGCGGAAATGTGGAACGAGTCGCCGGGGATCAGCACGAGCTCGGAATCGGGAATGTTCTTCTGCCAGTTCGCGAACTCGGTACTCGTGCCGTAATAACCGCTGTTGGTCGACGTCATCACGAGCGTGGGCGCGGTGATGTTCGGCAGATCGGCGGTGATGTCGACGGCCGGCAGCATGCGATAGACGCCGAGCACGGAATCTTTCGGCGCTTTGCCCATGAGATCGATCCACCACGTCACGGCTTCGCGCGGCAGTCCCGAGCCCAGGCGGTCGCGCATTGTCGACTCGGCCCACGCGCGGATGCTTTCTTCTTTCATGCGGCGGACTTTTTCCGGAATCGACGGCGCGAGGAAGTCGAGCTTCACCGTCGCGCCGGACACGATCAGCGTATGCATCTTCTGCGGGCGCGTCGCGGCGAACTTCATCGAGATGAGGCCGCCCAGCTTGGCGCCGACGAGATGCACGCGCTTGAGGCCCAGCTTGGTCACGAACGCGTCGAGATCGTCGGCGAGTGCTGCGATCGACCATTCGTAGGCTAGCGGCATCGGGGTGGAGTCGCCGAAGCCGCGCAGATCGAGGCGGATGACTTTGTAGTTGCGCGCGAGATGCGGCACCCAGCCGTGCCACGCTTCGCCGCATTCCGCGATGCCGTGGATCAGGATGATCGTCTCCGCCTCGCGCCACGGATCGGTGTAGTCGTCGAGCGTATAGGCCAGGGTCAGGCCGGGGGAGATTTCGATGTGTTGTTTCATTTGTTTTTGAGTGATGGGTGATGAGCGATGGGTCGGGCATGAGGTAATTTCCCATTACTCATTACCCATAACCGATAATCAATCCACTTTCGCGCCGGCCGCCTTGACGACTTTCGCCCAGCGCGTGACTTCGTCCTTGATCCACGCACTGAACTGCTCGGGTGAAGTGCCGACCGGATCTTCGCCGAGCGCGTTGAGGCGTTCCTTCATGTCGTTCGTGGCGAGCGCTTTATTGGTATCCGCGTTTATCCGCGAAATGATTTCGCGCGGCGTTCCCGCCGGCGCGAGCAAGCCGTACCAACCCATCACGACGAATTCAGGATATCCCGATTCGACGAACGTCGGCAGCTCCGGAAGCAGGTGATAGCGCGTGGGTGTGGTCATCGCGAGCGGTCTCAAACGCCGATCTTTGACGTAGGTGATCACCGCGGTGGGGCTAGCGAATGACAAGTCG
>CAZEAX010000611.1:0-2721 GCA_964510405.1 uncultured Streptomyces sp.
GCAGTCATCTCGGCATTAGCACGTTCGAGAATTTCATCCAGACCGACGCCGCGATCAACCCCGGCAATTCCGGTGGTGCGCTGGTCGACGTGAATGGCAATCTGCTCGGCATCAATACATTGATTTACACCCCGGGCGGAAATAGGCCGCAGGATGCTGGCTTTACAGTCGGCATCGGCTTCGCGATTCCGTCTAGCCTCGCGAAGCAAGTGATGGAGCAGCTGATCGAGAGCGGGAGCGTCACGCGCGGTTACATCGGCATCAGCATGGAGAGTATGACCCGCGAGCTCGTCGAGTCCCTCAAGTTGCCGAAAGTCAGCGGCGTGTTGGTAACTGCGGTTATGAACGGTAGCCCAGCCGACAAAGCGGGCATCAGACCCGGCGACGTGCTGGTCGGTGTCGAAAATAAGCCGGTCGTCGATGACGCGAGTACACTTAATCTGATTTCGGCACTCAAACCTGGCACTGTAGCAACGCTCAAACTGCTACGCGACAAAACGGAATTGGAGGTCAAAGTCGGCGTCGGCAAGCGGCCCAAGCCCAAACGCGACGAGAAGTAATCGCCGGCGCGCCGCTAGTCGCCGTCCGCTTTGTCGGGCGTGGTGCCGTCCGCCGCCGGCTCGTCATCGGCGTTCTTTGCTTTTCCCGTCATACTGGCGAAAAGAATGCCGAGTTCGTACAACACCCATAACGGCACCGCCAGCATCAATTGCGATATCACATCCGGTGGTGTGAAGACTGCACCGACTACGAACGCGCCGACAATGACGTACGGGCGTATCTCGCGCAGTTTGTCGACGCCGACGATATTCATGCGTACCAGCAATACCACGGCCACGGGAACTTCGAACGTAACGCCAAACGCGACGAACATCGTCAGCGCGAAGCTCAGGTATTTCTCGATGTCGGTCATCCACGCCACGCCCTCAGGCGCGATGGACGCCATGAACTTGAAAACGACCGGGAAGACGAGAAAATAGGCGAACGCCATGCCGGTAATAAACAGCACCGTGCTGGTGAAAATGAGCGGCAGCACCAGCCGTTTTTCATGGGTATAAAGACCCGGCGCGACGAACGCCCAGATCTGATAAAGCACGTAAGGCAGCGCGATCACGAACGCGACCAGCAGCGCGACTTTCATCGGCACGAGAAACACGCCGACCACGTCGGTGGCGATCATCTGGCCGCCGTGCGGCAGCACCGCGAGCAGCGGCTGCGCGAGCAGCGTGTACAAATCCTTGGCCCACGGAAAGAGGCACAGAAATACGATCAGCACGGCGAGTATCGCGCGCAGCAGCCGGTCGCGCAGCTCGACCAGGTGGGAAATGAAGGTGTCCTGTGTGTTCATCGGGTGTACCGCGCCCGCGCGGCGTCTCGCATCAGCCCTGCTTGCGCGCCGGCGGCGGCGCTTCGGACCCCAGGTCGAGCTGGGTCTGAACGCTGGTCGCAACCGCGGGCGTCGTCGCGGCGTACGGTGGTGCGTCGGCCGTGGGCGCGGCGTCGGCAACCGGTTGCACGGCTTGTGCCGCCGAGATCGCTATGTTGTTCAATTCCGATTCCGTCGACTTGATTTCCTTGTTGACGGTCTGTTCGATCGCGTGCGCGGCATCCTGCACACTCGCCTGCAGTTTGCGCAGTTCGTCGAGTTCCATTTCGCGGCTGATGTCGGCCTTCACGTCGTTCACGTAACGCTGCATGCGGCCGAACAAATGGCCGAGCGTGCGCGCCACTTTCGGCAGGCGCTCGGGCCCGATCACGATCAACGCGACGACCGCGATTACAACGATTTCGGAAAATCCGACGTCAAACATTTAAGAAAAACTTTGATTATCGATTTGGCTTAGTCCAGGCACCCTCTGAAGCGGGGATGCACAAGGAGGGGGGCCCACTTGTTCAGAGATTTCCCGGGTGGGACGAAAAACGCAGGGCGAAGGGCGCGCGCACTGCTGGCGAATGGCGCGTGACCCGCTAACGCTCACGCTTTCGACTGGGTTTCTTTCTTCACTTCGCCTTCGATCGTCTGGCCGGCGGCCGGATGAATTTCGGCCTGCGGCGACGCAGATTTGTCTTCTTCAGACTTCATACCGTCTTTGAAGCCTTTTACCGCGCTGCCCAGATCGGTGCCCAGGTTGCGCAGTTTTTTGGTGCCGAAAATCAGCACCACGACGACCAGCACGATCAACCAGTGCCAAATGCTTAATGAGCCCATGTTTCCACTCCTCTAAACTCGTCTGCGCCCGCGTCGGCGGGCGCGTGAATTTTGCGCGGTCCGCCGGCGGGCCGATTACTTGCGCGAGGCTTTTTCGTCCACACCGGAAATGCCTTCGCGCCGGCGCAGTTCCGACAGCACGTCATCGCTGGTCAACCCGTGCCACGCCAGCAGCACCAGGCAGTGAAACCACAAATCCGCGGCTTCCCGTACGAGGTGCAGTTTATCACCGTCCTTCGCCGCCAGCAGCGTTTCCGCCGCTTCCTCCGCGACTTTCTTGAGTATCGCGTCGTGCCCCTTGCCGAACAGTCCCGCCACATAGGAACTCGCCGGGTCCGCGCCTTTGCGCTCGGCAATCGTGGCCGACAGGCGCCGCAATATGGTGGTGTCTATCATTTGTGGTAGATGTCCCGTGGGTCTTTCAAGACCGGATCCGTTGCCACCCACTCGCCATTGACGAGCTTTTGATAAAAACAACTGTGCCGGCCGGTATGGCACGCGATGCCGCCCGC
>CAZEAX010000612.1:0-2719 GCA_964510405.1 uncultured Streptomyces sp.
CTCGAAAGGCATGCTCGACAGCTACAACCTGGTTTGCATGCTGCTCCTGATCGCGGTTTTTCTGATTTTGACCATCCGCCGGCTCGACGCGGCGCGATTGCGCGGGTGATCACATGCAAGTAACTTCAAAACTGCGCACCCGTTTGCTCGTGCAGAACGGCATTTTCGTCGTGCTGCTCGTGGCGCTCACCGCGCTCATCGCGTTCTTCGCGCGCGAATACCGCGCCGAATACGATCTCACGCAAAGTTCGCGCAACACGCTGGCGCAGCAAACGCGCGACGCGCTCACCAGGCTCGGAGGGCCGGTCAAAGTCACCGTGTATGCGACCCGGCAGGCCGAGGTGCGCAAGCCGGTGCAGGAATTTTTTGCGCCTTATCAGCGCGCGAAACCGGACTTCGCGGTGACGCTCATCGACCCGCGCGAGGAACCGAAGCTCGCGCAGGCGGCCGGCATCCGCGCCGACGGCGAATCGGTCATCGAATTCAACCAGAAAAGCGAACACCTGACCGAATACAACGAGCAGTCGCTCGTCAATGTGCTGATGCGGCTCGCGCGCTCGGGCGAACGGTTGACGATGGCGCTGGAAGGGCACGGCGAGCGCCGGCTCGCCGGCGTTGCAAACCACGACCTGGGCGAGTTCGGCAAGCAACTTGCGGCCAAGGGATTCAAGGCCAACGCGCTGAATCTGGCGATCGCGCAGGACGTGCCGGCAAATGCAAGCATGCTGCTCATCGCCAATCCGCAAGTCGACCTCCAGCCGGCGGAAGTGCAGAAGATCAGGCAATACGTGCAGAAAGGCGGCAACGTACTGTGGCTGATCGACACCGAGCCGTTGCATGGTTTGCAACCGGTCGCAGAAATGTTCGGCCTCACATTGGGACCGGGAACGGTCGTCGACCCCGACGCGGCGCGGGTCAATGCGGCGCCGACGATTGCGGTCTCCGCGAGCTATGGGCGGCACCCGGTCACCGATAATTTCCGCCTCAACACGATATTCCCGTTCGCGCGCCAGATCGGCGTGGCCGAGGGCGGCGAGTGGCGCGTGGCGCGCCTCGTGGACGTCGCGCCGCGCGGCTGGGTCGAGACGGGCAAGCTCGACGGCACCATCGCTTTCGACAAAGCGCGCGACGTGCCGGGCCCGATTACCATCGCGGTCGCGCTCGAACGCACGGTCGGCGACCGCGCGCAACGCGTCGTCGTGGTCGGCAACGGCCATTTTCTGAGCAACCAGTATCTCGGTAACGGCGGCAATCTCGAACTGGGCGTCAACATGGTCAACTGGCTCGCCGGCGACGATGCGCTGATTACGATACAACCGCGTCCGGCGCGGGACAGCAGCCTCGAACTCGATCGCGGCGCCCAGTACGTGATCCTGTTCGGTTTCCTGGTTTTCCTGCCGCTCGCTTTCGTGAGCACCGGCATATTGGTATGGTGGCGGCGCCGTAAATCATGAAGGGCAGGTCGGGCCTCAATCTCGCACTGCTCGCGGCGGTCATCGCGCTTGCACTTTTTGCCTATTTCAAGCCGCACAAGGGCGAGCCCGAGCACAAGCTGTCGGCGATCAAAGCCGCCGACGCGACTAGCATCAGGATCGAAATCGCCGGCAGTCCGCCGATTGCGCTCGCGCGCACGGGCGCGGAGTGGAATTTGACTGCGCCGCTGCCCGCGCGCGCCGACAGCCTGCAAGTGCAACGATTGCTGGAAATTCTCGACGCAACCGCCAAGGATCGCTTTCCAGCCGCGGGACTCGCGCGCTACGATCTGAACGAGCCGCCCGCGCGCGTTACCATCAACCAGCAGACGTTCAGCTTCGGCGCCGTGAACGAGATGAGCCGCGAACAATACGTGTTGACGCAGGACGGCATTTTTCCGGTGTCGTTACGGTACGGCACTTTACTGCCGCGGACTTTTCACCAGATCGTCAGTCGGCAATTGTTCGCCGCCGACGAAGCACCGGTCGCGTTCCGCTTCGACAACTTCAAGCTGGAGCAACACAACGGCAAGTGGCAGTTGACGCCGCCGGCCGCGGATTTGAGCGCCGACGACGTCACGCGCTGGGTCGATCAATGGCGGCTCGCGACCGCGCTCGGCGTGTTGCCCGCAAGCAACCGCAAGCCTTTGGCGGTCATCAAGGTGACGCTCAAGGCAGGCACCGAGATCGCAGTCGCCGTTTTGCAACACGACCCGAATCTCGTGCTCGCGCGCAGCGACCGGCCGTTCGAGTACCAGTTGAGCGCAGATGCGGCAAAACGGTTGCTCTCGCCGCCCGCCGCCGAACCCGCCAGGAAATAACATGCCCGAACTGCCGGAAGTCGAAACCACCCGGCGAGGGCTGGCCCCGCACGTATGCGGTGCGACCGTGACTGGAGTGGTCGTGCGCAATCGCGCCATGCGCGAACCGGTTACGCGCAATCTCGCGCATATCTTGAGCGGCCGGCGGATCGATGCCCTCGAGCGCCGCGCCAAATATTTGTTGTTTCGCGCCGGTAACGGCACGTTGATCGTCCACCTCGGCATGTCCGGACGCCTCTGGCTGGTGAACGCGGATACCCCGCCGGCGACGCACGATCATTTCGACCTGGCATTGGCCAGCGGCCGCATCGTGAGGTTGCGCGATCCGCGCCGCTTTGGTCTCGTGCTGTGGCACAAGGGGGACCCGTTGACGCACAAGCTCTTGCGCGACATCGGTCCGGAGCCGCTTTCGTCCGATCTCAGTGC
>CAZEAX010000613.1:0-2714 GCA_964510405.1 uncultured Streptomyces sp.
CGGGACGATCCACCTTGTTGACGACGACAATGGGCTTCAGACCAAGTGCCAGCGCCTTGCGGGTCACGAAGCGCGTCTGCGGCATCGGACCTTCGACTGCATCGACGAGCAGCAGCACACCGTCGACCATCGACAGCACGCGCTCGACTTCGCCGCCGAAATCCGCGTGGCCGGGCGTGTCGACGATATTGATGTGGGTGCCGTTATAGGTGACCGCGCAGTTCTTGGCGAGGATCGTGATGCCGCGCTCTTTCTCGAGATCGTTCGAGTCCATCACGCGTTCTTCGATGTGCTGGTGCGCGGCGAACGTGCCGGACTGGCGCAGCAGCTTGTCGACCAGCGTCGTTTTACCGTGGTCGACGTGGGCGATGATGGCAACGTTACGTATGGCGCGCATGGTGCAGACCCTGGGGGGTAATTTGAAAAGCGCGCGAGTATAGCATAAGCAGATGATATCTCATTGAATCTCTCCGCTTACAACGCCACATGCGCAACCGTGCCGGGCACGGCGAAATCCGTGTGCTGGTTAGAGCGCTCAACACCCTGTAAGTTCCGCTAAGCGCAGAGATTGATTGGCTATTCTATGCTCTTCCGTGTATAGTGCGCGCACCTCGAAGCAATCCAGCCAGTATCCGGATTGAAAATATTCGAGTTGCATCTGTCCCTGACCCCTTCGATTCAGCTCCCAATCTTCAAATAGCTGCTTCAGCCACGGTTAGCGACGATACCCGTGCGCTGGCGGCGTTTGCCTGCCCGTTTTGTTGTGCTGCGGCAGCAGTTCATTTGCCTGCGCGTTTGTTTTTTGCTGTACCTATTAAGAAAGTTTTATCGATGTCATTTCAATCATTGAATCTGAATCCCGCTATCGTGCAGGCGTTGACTGCGTCCGGTTATACCGAACCGACGCCCGTGCAGGCGAAATCCATACCTGAAGCGGTCGCCGGCCATGACCTCATGTGCTCGGCGCCGACCGGCACCGGCAAGACGGCCGCGTTCGTGCTGCCCGCCTTGCAGCGCCTCGCGCAGCCGGCCAGGGCCGGCCGCGGCCCGCGCGTGCTCGTGTTGACCCCGACGCGCGAACTCGCGCTGCAGGTCACCTCCGCCGTGGAGAAATACAGCAAGTTCATGGCGCGCGTGCGCACCGGCACGGTGCTGGGCGGCATGCCGTACCCGAAGCAGCGCAAGCTGCTCGAATCGCCGCTCGACATCCTGGTGGCGACACCCGGCCGCCTGATCGATTTCATCGACCAGGGCAAGGTCGATTTTTCGCGTCTCGAATTGCTGGTGCTCGACGAAGCCGACCGCATGCTCGACATGGGCTTCATCAAGCCGGTGGAACGCATTGCCGGTGCAACACCCGCCGGCCGCCAGACGCTGCTCTTTTCGGCGACGCTCGACGGCAACATCGCGACGCTCGCCAAGCGGCTGCTCAAAAATCCGAAGCTGATCGAATGCGAAGCGACCAAGGAAAATCACGACAATATCGAGCAGCGTTTGCACTACGTCGATGACGGCAGCCACAAACACCGCATTCTCGACCACCTGTTGCGCGATGTGGAATTGACGCAAGCCATCGTGTTTACCGCGACCAAGCATGGCGCCGACCGCTTGGCGGCAAAACTCAACGACGGCGGCCATACGGCGGCGGCGTTGCACGGCAACATGAACCAGTCGCAGCGCAACCGTACATTGGCGCGGATGCGCAGCGGCAACGTGCGCGTGCTGGTGGCGACCGACGTCGCCGCGCGCGGCATCGACGTGGCAAGCATCACGCACGTCATCAATTACGATTTGCCGAAAGTGGCGGAGGACTATGTGCATCGCATCGGCCGCACCGGCCGCGCGGGCAATTCCGGCATCGCGATTTCGTTCGCGGCGCCCGATGAAGGCCAGCAGTTGAAGCAGATCGAACGCTACACCGGCAACCAGATCGAGCGCCACGTGATCGCCGGCATGGAGCCGAAAGTCAAACCGCGCAGCGGCGCGCCGAGCGGCAACGACCGCAAGCGGTTCGGCGATCCGCGCAAGAGTTTCGGCGGCAACAAGCCGCGCACGGGCTCGAGCTGGGGCGGCAAGTCGTTCGGCGGGAACGGCGGACGTCCGTCGTCGCGTGACGGCGGCGGATTCAGCGGCAATCGCAGCCGCGGCCGCGGTTAAGCGGTTGGCCCGGCGTTAAGCCGGGATGAATAAAAAAGGCCGGCGCAGATGCGCCGGCCTTTTTCTTGTAACCGTCTCTGCTCTAGAATTCGGCTTCGGCCTGCGCGCGCGAGCGATGCTCGCGCATGTCGTTGCAGGTCGTGCGGTGCGCCGCGAGCAGGTCCTGCGCGATCGCGAGCCGCCGTTCCTCGTTCGCATCGACGTAAACGCAGATGCAATTGGCGCCGTTCTTTTCGAAACACGTCAATTGCAGCGGCAATGCGAGCGGGGCGGTCAGGTCGGTGGTCTGGCCTATATAGATGCTCTCGTGGCTGGCCCGCCGGTAGGTCTTGTCGTTGAACACGCGCTTGGTCACGAAATAGACGGCGCCCAGCGGATTGAAGCGCGTCTGCAACGGCCACGCCTTGAAGTAGTATTTTTCGCCGGACTTGCCGTTAAACGTGATGCCGCCGTAGGTTGCCATGAGGGTCTGCGCCTGATTTGAGCTGTGAGCGGATACTACTCACATTGCGCGCGCATGGCTAATGGCATCGGAAACAATGCATTGCGCGCCAAAA
>CAZEAX010000614.1:0-2706 GCA_964510405.1 uncultured Streptomyces sp.
TCGAAAAGACGCCGACGCGGTTGGCGATGAAATTCGGCGTGTCCCTGGCGCGGATCACGCCCTTGCCGAGCGTGGTCACCAGAAATTTTTCGAGATCGTCGAGCAGCGACGCATCGGTGCGGTCGCATGCGATCAACTCGACGAGATGCATGTAGCGCGGCGGGTTGAAAAAATGCACGCCGCAGAAACGGTGGCGCAGATTTTCGGGAAACGCCTGCGCGAGCGTATTGATCGAAAGACCGGACGTGTTGCTCGCGAAAATCGCGTGCTCGCCCAGATGCGGCGCGACCTTGCGATAGAGATCCGTCTTCCAGTCCATGCGCTCGGAAATCGCCTCGATCACGACGTCGCATTCCTTGAGCAGATCGAGATGCTGATCGTAATTCGCGGGCCGGATCATCGCCGCTTTGCGCGCGACCGCCAGCGGGCCGGGTTCGAGCTTTTTGAGGTTGTCGATCGCCTTCAGCACATTGCCGTTGGGGTCGCCGTCTTTCGCCGGCAATTCGAACAGCAGCACTTCGACGTTGGCGTTGACGAGGTGCGCGGCGATCTGCGCGCCCATGACGCCGGCGCCAAGCACGGCCGCCTTGCGCACGATAAACGGTTGATTGGATGGCATGAACTTGCCCTCTCCGCGGGGACGGGAATTTTAGCACGGGCGCACCCGCGCGACCTCGATAAAAAGCCGGGGCTGTCCCCGGCTTTTGCCCGATTGCAACCGGCTAGAACGCGTGCGAGTACTGGACGCTCACAATGTCGACTTGAAGATTGTAGTTGCCGCTGACGATTCCCTGCTGCCCCGCCGCCGCCGCCGTCCCTTTGATGCGCGAGATCGCGGCGTCGCTCATGAACAGATGCGCGTAGCCGAAATCGAGCGTGCCTTCTTTGGTGACCTGGTATTTGCCGCCCACCGCCAGCCAGGTCCGGTTGTTGTCCGGCAAAATCGTCGAACGATGCGTGCTGTCCGGCACCGGGGTGGAATCGTACGCAACGCCGAACTTCCACGTGAGATCTTCTTTCCAGCGGTAGTTCAAGCCGATACCCGCCCGGTAGGAATCCTTGAACTGGAAATCGAGCACGTCGGCGGCAGTCCCCGCAGGCGACGCGCCCAGACCGGTGGATGTCAGCACCAGCGGTATGCCCTGGATCCGGCTCCACCGCGTCCACGTTACGTCGCTCAGCAATTGCCATTTGTCGTTGAACGCATGAGAAAGCGCAATCGAAGCCGTATCGGGAAAAGCTACTTTGGCGATCGCGGCAGCATTGCCCACCCCGTTGATAGCGACGTTCCCGGTGAGGTCGTGGCTCACCGCGGACCGATACGTCACGCCCAGCCGCGTTTTCGGGCCTGCGTTTATCATCGCGCCGACATTCCAGCCAAAACTGCCGTCCTTGAGCGTAACCGACTCGGCGGCGGAAGCAGCCACCAGCGAAAACGATCGATCAAGCTGAAGATTGGTGCGCTGGTAACTCAGTCCGGCGCCAAAGGAGAACGTATCGTTGACTTTATAGGCGACACTCGGATTGAAATCATAAGTCTTGAGATCGACTTTCTGCGACTGGAAACGGCCGATGAAAGTCGAATCGTATTGGGTTTTCAGGCCGAACGGCGTCGAAACCCCGAATCCGGCCCACAACTTAGGGGTGATCTCGTAAGTTATGTAGAAATTTCCCAAGGGTATCCAGGTGCCACCCGCGTCGCCGCCATTACCTCCCCCCGCGGGTGCCGGCAGACCGGTGCCGGCCCCCAGCGGCGAACGCGACCCACCGTCGTCCGTGAACTTGGCCGTCGGGCGAATCAGGGCCGCGCTGCCGGACACCCGCAGCCCCGGCAAGTAGGCCATGCCGGCAGGGTTGAAGTACACCGTGCTCGAATTTTCCGCCGCGGCGGCCTGGCCGGAATAAGCGTTACCCAGGCCGCTCGCATTTTGCTCGATGAGCGCAAACCCGGCTGCGTGGCCGGCCGTCGTCCAGCCCGCCAGCGCCGCGACGACCCCGGCGCGCATGATACGGTTCGTTTTTCTCATACCCCCCTCACTTTTAGACTCGGACCTTTTTATATTGATGCAAAACTGCATAGGTCGCATCTTACGCATCCCGTTTTTATTTACAACGGTCTTGCGGATTATTGTTGCACCGATACCACACGCGGGCGGCCCTGCGCGTCGACCGCGACATAGGTCAGCGTCGCTTCCGTGACTTTCACGGTCTTGACCTTCTCGGGATTGCGCTCGGCGTAGACCTCAACGCTGACCGTGATCGACGTGCGCCCGACTTTAACGACTTCCGCATAAAAGCTCACCACGTCGCCGATCATCACCGGCTGCCGGAATACGAACGAGTTGACCGCGACGGTCGCGACCCGCCCGCGCGCGTGCCGGATGGCGGGGATGCTGCCCGCTATGTCGACCTGCGACATCACCCAGCCGCCGAATATATCGCCGGTGGAATTGGCGTCCGCCGGCATGGGGACGACCCTGAGGGTCGGATGTCTGCCGGCCGGGAGAACGTGGGGTTGCTGGTCTGTCATGACGATTAATCCCAAAGGATGAAGGATGAAAAAAAGATGCCGCGCGCGGGTTCTACCTTCATCCTTGCATTTAGTCAGTGTCCCGAATACATCTGGTCGAGTTCGGCCTTGAACTTTTCCATCACGCGGCTGCGGCGCAGCTTGAGGGTCGGCGTAAGCAGACCGTTATCGACGGT
>CAZEAX010000615.1:0-2698 GCA_964510405.1 uncultured Streptomyces sp.
CGATCGACGCCTACGTGATCGCGCTCGACCAGAAAAGCGGCCAGTTGCTGTGGCGGCAAAAAGTCGAGGACTGGACGCAAGGCTATTCGCTGACGCTCGCGCCGTTGATCGCAAACGGCGTGGCGGTGACCGGCTGCTCGGGCGCGGAATTCGGCGCGCGCTGCTTCCTCGACGGCTGGGACCCCGACACCGGCGCGCATTTGTGGCGGCGTTACACCGTGCCGGGGCCCGGCGAGAAAGGGCACGAAACGTGGATTCCGTCCGAATCGTATTTGCATGGCGGCGCCAGCACGTGGATCACCGGCTCGTACGATCCGGAACTCGATCTCATGTACTGGGGCACGGGCAACGCCGCGCCCTACAATCCGGAGAAACGCAAAGGCGACAATCTGTACGCGGCATCGATCATTGCCGTGAGGCCGAAGACCGGCGAAATCGTGTGGCATTACCAGACGACGCCCAACGACATCTACGACTGGGATGCGGTGTGGGAAATTATCCTTGCCGACGTCATGGTCGACGGCAAGATGCGCAAGGTCGCGATGCAGATGAACCGCAACGGTTTCCTGTACGTGCTCGATCGGGCTACGGGCGAGCTGCTGTCCGCGAAGCCGTTCACCAGGATCAACTGGGCGACGCACGTCGATATGAAGACCGGCCGGCCGGTCGAATCCGAAGATTCGAAGCGCCTGCGCGCGGGCGAGCAGATACAGCTCTATCCCAGCATCCGCGGCGGCAAGAACTGGATGCATGCGGCGTTCAACCCGAACACCGGATTGCTTTATGCCTCGACCAACGAGGGCTATTCTAATTACAAGTTGATCCCGATCGAGCCCTTCAAGCCGGGTTTCCGCTATCAGGCCGTGGAAGCGACCTATTCGCCGGTCACGCCCGAGACCGTCGGCGGCTACATCCAGGCCATCGATCCGTTGACGGCGAAACCGAAATGGAAAACGCCGCTCATGGGCGAGTTGCCCGGATCTGCGGTGCTTGTCACGGGCGGCGGTCTCCTGTTTACGGGCAAGCACAGCGGAGAGGTGATCGCATTGGATGCCGACACCGGCGCGCAGCTCTGGCAGTTCAGAACGACTTCGGGCGTCAACGCGCAGCCTGTTACGTGGACCAGCAACGGCCGCCAGTACGTGACGATCCTGTCGGGCAGCGGCGGCACAACCTCGCAGCGGCGCGGCCTGCCGGACATTCCGCTCGGCGGCGCGGTATGGACCTTTGCACTGATGCCGGAATAATGGACGCAACGCAATGCGCAAGATGATACTCGGTTGCATGATGACGCTCGCTTGTGCCAACGCCGGCGCGCAGGAAAACTTCGCGTCCGACAAGATCAAACAGGGCGCGACGATGTACTCGCAAAACTGCGCGCCGTGCCACGGCCCGCGCATGGCGGACCCGCAGGGCGCGTTCGACCTGCGCACGTTTCCGCCCGATCAGAAAAACCGCTTTCTGAACTCGGTGACGAACGGCAAGAACAGCATGCCGCCGTGGGGCGGGCTGTTCAACGGCGATGAAATCGAGGCGCTGTGGGCGTACGTGATGGCCGGAGAGAAGAAGTAACGGGCGCCATATCGTGACAACGCAATCGCCCGTCTACACGCGCACCGCGGTCGTCCTGCACTGGCTGATCGGCGTCTGCGTGATTGCGCAGATCACGCTGGGCCTGTGGATGCTCACGATCCCGAAAAGCCCGCCCGGCGTGCGCGCGGGCTGGTTCAACGTGCACAAGTCGATCGGCATTACGCTCGCCGTGCTGATCCTCGCACGCGTGGCGTGGCGGCTCCTGCATCGCGCGCCGCCGCTGCCGCTCACGATGCCGAAATGGGCGCGCGTCGCCGCCACCGCGAATCACGTGCTGCTCTACGTGTGCATGATCGTGATGCCGGTGTCGGGCTATCTCGGCTCTTCGTTCACCAAGTACCCGATACTGTATTTCGGCATGAAGCTGCCGCAATGGGGTTGGGATGCGCCGGCGCTGAAGGATTTGTGCAGCCAGGTGCATCTCGCGACGGTCGTAATCTTCATCGCTCTGATCGCGCTTCACATCGCAGCGGCGTTGAAGCACGGATTCGTCGACCGCGACGGTGTCGTGCAGCGCATGTGGTACGCGCGGCAGGCAAGCTCCGGTTAGCCTCGCCGGTATCGCGCAGCCTACCGGATAACTACACCCCACGGCAGTTCGCCGACCGTGATGTCGGTTATTTTCTGGTTGGTTTCCGTGTCGATGACCGACACCGAGTTCGAGCGGCCGTTGGCGACGTAAAGTTTTTTGCCGTCCGGCGTTACCGCCATGTTCCACGGGCGGCGCCCCACGGGGACGGTCGCGATGACAGCGTCGTTCGCGGTGTCGATCACCGAGACGGTGCCGTCGGCGCCGTTGGAAATGAACACGCGCTTGCCGTCGGGCCGCACCGCGACGCCGTTCGAGCGCTGGCCCGCCTTGATGGTCTTCAGCACCGTTTGCTTCGCGGTATCGATCGAGTAGACCATGTGGGCTTCTTCGGCGGCGACGTACGCACGGCTCGAGTCGGGCAGGAAGCCGATGCCGCGCGGGCGCTGGCCGAGCGTGATCGACGTCAACTGCTTTTGCGTGCGCGCGTCGATTACGTCGACGACGTCGCCTTCCTCGGCGCTCACGTACAGCCATTTCACGTCGGGGCTGAACACGGCGTGCTCGGGGTTCTTG
>CAZEAX010000616.1:0-2677 GCA_964510405.1 uncultured Streptomyces sp.
CGGCCGCGTGCGCGGTTGCGCGGTACGCGCCGATCATACGGCGACGTTCATCGCACTGAAACCCGGGTTGCTCACGCTCGACGGTCCCGACCATTGCGGCGAAATTCATCTGTGCACGCTCGACATCGATATGCCGGCCACGCCAACTGTTGGCTCCGTGATCGGCGACGACATCATGCGCTCAGTGCTGCCCGCCCGGCGCGCCAACAGCCACAAAGGCGATTACGGCAGCGTCGGGATTATCGGCGGCGCGCCCGGCATGACGGGCGCCGCACTGCTGGCGGGCCGCGCGGCGTTGCAGCTCGGCGCCGGCCGCGTGTACATCGGCCTCATCGGCGAAGCCGCGCCCGGCTACGATCCGGTCCAACCGGAATTGATGTTGCGCTCCGCGCACGACATTGCCGGGCTCGATCAGTTCAATGTATTGGCGGCCGGTCCGGGCCTCGGCCAATCGCCGGATGCACACCGGTTATTGTCCGCGGCGCTGCAGATCGCGCAACCGCTGGTGCTCGATGCGGACGCTTTGAACCTGCTTGCGGCCGATCCGGATCTGCAGCAACTTGCCGCCGGGCGATCCGCGCCCACCCTGCTGACCCCGCATCCCGCGGAAGCTGCGCGATTGTTGGGCCGTGACACTGCAAGCGTGCAAGCCGATCGCATCGCGGCGGCCTGTGAAATCGCCGCGCGCTATAAAAGTTCGATCGTGCTCAAAGGTGCCGGCAGCGTCTGCGCGCTGGCGGACGGCAAATGGTTCATCAATACGAGCGGAAATCCAGGCATGGCGAGCGCCGGGATGGGAGACGTGCTGACCGGATTTATCGCGGCGTTGCTGGCACAACGCGCCGATGCCAATACCGCCCTGCTCGCCGGCGTGCATCTGCATGGCGCAGCGGGCGATGCGCTCGCAGCGGCTCAGGGACAGATCGGCATGACCGCGAGCGAATGCATAACTGCCGCGCGGAGCCTGCTCAATCGCGCCCGGTAGTGACGCGCGGCTTTTATTTATTGGCTCGCTTCGAGCCCCGCCTGTTTAATCACCGCCGACCATTTCGCCATTTCGGCGCGTATGAACGCTGCGAATTGATCGGGCGTGCTCGCCACCGGCTCGGCGCCCTGACTGGCAAGGCTGTCGCGCGTCTCGGGCGCCAGCAGGCGCGCGGCGATTTCTTTCTGCAACTTGTCGACGACGTCGTGCGGCGTGCCGGCGGGCGCCAGCAAGCCGGTCCAGCCGGTAATCACCACGGTCTTGTAGCCCGCCTCCGTCATGCTCGGCGCGTCCGGAAAAGCACGCGCACGCGACACACCGCAAGTCGCCAGCAGCTTGAGCTTGCCCGCCTTGATATGCGGCACCACGCCCTGCATCGGCGTAAAAATCATGGCAGTCTGTCCGCTCAAGAGATCGACCACCGCGGGCGTCTCGCCTTTGTACGGGACGTGCAGCAAATGGATGCCGATCTGGGACGAAAATAACTCGCCGCCCAGATGCGTCTGGTTGCCGATGCCGAACGAGCCGTAGCTCAATTCGCCCGGCCGCGATCTGGCAAGGACGACGAGATCCCTGACATTCCTGACCGGCAGCGCGGGATTGATCACCAGCCCGAACGTATTGCTGGCGGTCTGGGTGATCGGCGCGAAATCGCGCAGCGTGTCGTACGGCAGCGTTTTATAAACGTACGGGTTCATCGTCAGCGAACTCGGCACGCCAAGCGACAACGTGTAACCGTCGGGCCTGGCCTTGGCGCCTGCCTCCAGACCGATGATACCGTTGGCGCCCGGCCGATTGTCGACGACGAATTGCTGGCCCCATGCATCGGTCAGTTTTTGCGCCACGACGCGCGCGGTCAAATCCACGCCCGAGCCCGCGGCCTGCGGCACGATGATGCGCACCGGGCGGTTCGGATAGTCCTTCGCGGTCTGCGCGTTTGCCGCTAATGCAAACGCAAGTGCCGGCAGCATGCAGATCAGTGCAGGAAGCACGGCACGACCGTCATACATGCAGCGAACGCATCGTGAGGATCCCCAGCCAGGTCATCGCAAGCGAGCCGAGCAGATGGGTGGCAACCAGGATGAATGCCCAGCCGAGTTCACGATCGGCCAGCAGTTCGACCGCCTCGGACGAAAACGACGAAAAAGTCGTGAGCCCGCCCAGAAAGCCCACGATCACGAACAGGCGCAATTCCGGCGGCAGGCTGTCATGATGCACGAAATATTCGACTGCCATGCCGATCAGGAAACCACCGGTAAGGTTCGCCGCAAGCGTGCCCAGCAGCATATTCGAAAACAGCGGATTCAACCCGATGCCGAGCAGCCAGCGCAGCCAGCAACCCAGCGCGCCGCCGACACCGACCGCGAGAAACCCATACGCAGTCATCGCGCATCCCGAGGAAGTTTCACGCGGCAAGCATAGCAAAGAATCGCCGGCCGCACAGCCGCCGGAAACCGCCGGGGCGCGATGCTATACTCGTTTTTTCGCCATTGCGTTTCATCATGAGCAACCGTCTCGCGCGGGAAACGAGCCCCTACCTCAAGCAACACGCCGACAATCCGGTCGACTGGTACCCGTGGGGCGACGAAGCGTTCGAGCTCGCACGAACCGCAGGCAAGCCCATCTTCTTGTCGGTGGGCTACTCGTCGTGCCACTGGTGCCACGTGATGGCCCACGAGTCGTTCGAGAACC
>CAZEAX010000617.1:0-2674 GCA_964510405.1 uncultured Streptomyces sp.
TGATGACGACCGGCAACATGTCGCAGATCGCGAAGTCCCTCAACGTGTTCGACGCGAAAGTCATGGGTATCGCCATTGTTCCGTTCGTTGCGACCCTGGCGGGGGTGACCAATGCGTTCGCCAGAATCATGTGGGGCTCGGTTTCAGACAGGTTCGGTCGCGAGTACACGATGGCGTTTGCGTTTGCGCTTGAAGGTGTGCTCATTTTCCTGATGACGCAGATCTCGGGAAACGCGATTGCGTTCATGATCCTGATGCCCTTTGTTTTCCTTGCCTGGGGTGAAATATACGCATTGTTCTCGGCCATAACGGGAGACGTCTTCGGCCCGAAAAACGCTTCGGGCAACTACGGCATTCTGTACACTGCCAAAGGGCTGGCTTCCATCATGGCCGGGTGGGGTGCGGCTGCAGTGGCCGCTGCTTATGCCGGCTCTTTTTCGGTGCCCTACTACATTGCAGCCGCGTTCGACATGACGGCGGCAGTCCTGGCCCTATTCGTCCTCAGGCCTATCATCAGAAAAAGAATTGCCGGGGAAGCGTAGTTTCCCAGTTTCCAATAGCTTTTACCCGCACCGCTTGAGTCGCGGCGGGGTTGCAGGCGCCGATCGATGAATGCCCACGTTCTTCGATCGACAACCGGGGTGCATGTACGTGCGTAACCGCACCGATAACGTCCGAATCCGGCGTTTTCAAATGTCGAGCGGGCGTCAATTGCGGCTTCGGCGGCAAAGCGCAGGATCATTGTCGTCCAGGCAGGCGTAGATATGATGCGTTTCCGGATGCCGTCGGGAATGCAATATTGCCGTATCGACGAGTGGCAGCGGTTTTCGCGCGGCGCGTCTTGTGCCATTCTTCGGAAGTTTCATGATCGAGGATAGTGGCGATGGAACAGTATCCACAACGCTCCGCACGAAGCCCCGGCCACCGCTGGCTGCAACTCGCGCTTGGCATCATCTGCATGGTGATGGTCGCCAATCTGCAGTATGGGTGGTCGCTGTTTGTGTATCCCATCGATGCGAAATATCAGTGGGGGCGCGCGGGGATCCAGTTCGCTTTCACGATTTTTATTTTCGCGACAACCTGTTTTATGCCGATCGCCGGCTATTTCAGCGACCGGTTCGGCGCCCGGCCCGTAGCGATGATTGGCGGCATACTCGTGGCGGTTTCATGGGGCCTGAATGCATATGCCGGGTCATTGGTTGCTTTTTATGTTAACGCGGCAATCGGTGGCGCGGGCGCCGGCGCGGTATACGGCGCTTGCGTCGGCAACGCGCTCAAATGGTTTCCCGACCGGCGCGGGCTGGCGGTCGGCCTGACGGCGGCGGCCTTCGGCACGGCTTCGGCGGCTACGGTGCTGCCGATCCATGCAGTCATACAGGCGCAGGGCTACGAAATTGCATTCTTGTATTTTGGCCTGGGCCAGGGGTTCATTGTGTTGCTGGCGTCCGCGTTTTTCACGCAGGCACCGGAACATGAAGTTTTTACGCGCGACCGCTATGCGTTGCCTATCCCGCGCAACTATGGTCCGCTGGAGGTTTTGCGCGTGCCCGCTTTCTGGGTCATGTACTTGATGTTCTTTCTGGTGGCGGCAGCCGGGTTGATGGCCATCGCGCAATTGGCGCCGATCTCCAAGGAATACACTGTCGCCAATCGTCCGGTATCGATTCTCGACCT
Organism: uncultured Streptomyces sp.; assembly: GCA_964510405.1. Taxonomy (GTDB): domain Bacteria; phylum Pseudomonadota; class Gammaproteobacteria; order Burkholderiales; family SG8-41; genus PALSA-1004. The sequence goes on from CAZEAX010000617.1 coordinate 1,675, forward strand.
TACGCTACCGGCGCTGGCCTTCGCGCTCGCTATCGATCGCGTGTTCAGCGGTCTCGCGCGGCCGTTCTTCGGCTGGGTGTCCGACCGTCTCGGACGCGAATTCACCATGGCTATCGCGTTCGGCATCGAGGCTGCCGCAATCGTCGCGCTCGGGATGTTCGGGCGTGATCCGCTTGCGTTTGTGCTGCTGACCGGTTTGATTTTCTTCGGTTGGGGTGAAATTTACAGTTTGTTTCCCGCCGCGTGTGCCGATACGTTTGGCGCCCGGCGCGCGGCAACGCATGCGGGCCTTCTTTATACGGCCAAAGGCGCGGCTGCTCTGGTGGTTATGTCATTTAGTGCATCGTTGTTGCCGACCGCGAATTGGCACGCGACCTTCTATTGCGCGGCGGGCATGAACGCGCTGGCGGCCGCACTCGCGTTGTTGGTATTGAAACCGCTGCGTAAGCAACGAACTACCAATGATCGCGTATCTGCTGCAGGGGAGTAGCGTGCGGCGGGGCGGTGAACTGTTCCAGCTTGGAAAGTTCCACCTCCGCGGCGAGCAGTCCGTATGTGAATGCAAGCAGTGCCAGTATCACGAGCACGCGCTGCGCGATGTACCAAAGCATGCTGCCGATGGCGGCGGCTTTGCTGGCCAGAGATGGATCGGTTAAAACACAGCGGCCGACTTGTTCCATATCCCCTCCCGTTTACGCTGCGGTTCAAAAGTCTGTCGCAACAATCGCCGTCGGATACATGCGGTCAGTTGCGTGAGATCATTTTCGGGGCAGGCGACGGGAAACCCAATACGCTCGAAGTCATAAGCTTTATGGCGATAGTTCAGCGCGCAGCAGCGCGCCGCCGGCAGGCGCCAACGGAATTGGGATGAAAATCGTGACCGCCGTGTCGGCGGGAAACGACGGACTATCGAACTAGGGCTTTGGTCCTAGCCGGCGCGCGGCTTCAGATTTTGCCGCGTTTTTTGAGGCGGGAAAGCGTTTCCGGCGACAGGTTGAGA
>CAZEAX010000618.1:0-2672 GCA_964510405.1 uncultured Streptomyces sp.
AAATGCCGCATGCGCCGATGCCAGGTCATCGGGGTGAACGAATTCGGCGTAGTTTCTGCCGAGTACTTCGTGCGCCGCATAGCCCGTCATCCGGTTAACGGAAGGGCTGACGTACGAAATCACGCCGTTGCGATCGGTGACGACGATGAGATCGGATGCATGTTCGATCAGCGAGCGGAACCCCCGCTCCACACCGGCGGGCTCGTCGCGGGCGTGTTCTGCGGGGAGATTCATGTGGAAGACCGGATTTTCATTGCGGTACTCCTAGATTGCGAGCGCCCGGTCGGGCGCGGCGTCAGGCTTGAGGGTGAAATAAAACGTCGCTCCTTTCCCAAGCGCCGCGTCGGCCCAGATCCTGCCGCCGTGGCGTTCGACGATGCGCTGGACCGTCGCCAACCCGATGCCGGTGCCTTCAAACTCGGCGGCGTGGTGCAGGCGCTGGAACGGGCGGAAAAGATGATCGGCATATTTCATGTCGAAGCCGGCGCCGTCGTCGCTCACGAAATAGACGGTTTGGCCGTCCAGTTGCCGGGAACCGAATTCAATCTGCGCGGACTCGCGCTTGGAGGTGAACTTCCAGGCGTTGCGCAGCAGGTTCTCCAGAACATTGCGCATCAGCACGTTGTCGGCGCGGGCGGTGAGTCCCGGCGCAACGATGAAGTTCACCGCGCGCTGCGGATCCGACGCCCGCAGCTGGCGGTAGATTTCCGTGGCCGTCGCGCTGAAATCGAGCTCTTCGTGCGGCCGCAGGTCGCAGCGGGCGAGGCGCGAAAGGTTCAAAAGACCGTCGATCAGCTGTCCCATGCGCGTGCCCGCATTGTTGATGTTGGCGACATAGTGCCGGCCGGCGGCGTCGAGCTGCGCCGCGTGATCCGTCAGCAATATCTGACTGAAGCCGATGATGCTGCGCAGCGGCGCGCGCAGATCGTGCGCGACCGTGTAACTGAAAGTGTTCAGCTCGCTCAGGCTCTGGCGCAGCTCGGTGGTTCTTTGCAGCACCTGCGACTCGAGCCGGTCATTGAGCTCCTGCAGCGTCGCCTCAACCGTCTTGCGCGCGGAAACGTCCTGCACGACGCCGATCACATTGTGGCCCGCGCGCGGGCGCGCTTCGACCCTGATCCAGCGCCGGCCTGCCTCGCCCTCGGGGCGGCGAAACTCGACCTGATAGGGCTTGAACTGCGCGAGGCACTGCTCGAACTCGGCGGCGACGCGCTCGCGGTCGGGCTGCTCGACGCATTCGAGCAGATTGTCGTAGTGAACGGGCGGTGTTGCCGAGAGCCCGAGAATGTCGATCGATTTTTCCGACACTGTCAGCGCGCGGGACTCGATGTCCATGTCCCACACGCCCATGTCCGCCGCGTCGAGCGCGAGACGCAGCCGTTCGCCGCTTTCGCTCAGCTGCATCTCGACCTTGCGCCGCTCCAGCGACATTTGGATGGTGGCGTGCAACTCGCGCTCGGAAAACGGCTTGAGCAGATAGCCGTAGGGATGCGTCGTGCGCGCCCGCTCGATCGTCGCATCTTCGGAGTAGGCGGTCAGATAAATCACCGGCAGCGGAAAGGTCGCATTGAGTCGGTTCGTCACTTCGATGCCGTCCATGTCGTCCTCGATATGGATGTCCATCAGCAAAAGGTCGGGAGACGTTTCGCGCGCCAGTCGCAGGGCCTCGGCGCCCGACGCCGCCATGGCGACCACGTCGTAGCCGAGCTTCATCAGTTGCTGCTGCAGATTGAACGCGACGATGCGCTCGTCCTCCACCACCATGATTCTGACCGGTGCGCTCATGCGGGGACCTCGGTGGGGAAGCACACGGTGAATCGCGTCGGCCCGGCGCGCTGGATTTCCAGCCGGCCTTTTATCTGCTGTGCGAGCAGGCCGACCAACTGTATTCCAAGCGTCCCGGCCCGGGTGATATCGAGTTCCGGCGTAATCGGAGCGCCGTCGTTGCTAACCGTAAGCACCGCTTCGTTCGGGAGTTGCTGCTTCAAGCCGACCCAGATGTTGCCGCTCACGCCTGCCGGAAAGCCGTGCTTCAGCGCGTTGGTCACCAGCTCGTTGACCATCAGCCCGCACGGGATCGCGACATTGATGGGCAGTTCGACGCGTTGCGCCTCGATATGCATCGCCACGCGGCCGGCGCCCGACGCGTACGAATTCATCAATACCGGCACCAGCTCGCCGATGAACCGTTGAAAATCGACGCGTGCGAAATCGTGCGACTGGTAGAGCGTCTGGTGGATGAGCGACATCGAGCGGATCCGGTTCTGGCTGTCGCGCAGCGTCGCCTGGACCGCGGGGTCGCTGATGCGGCTGGCCTGCAGGTCGAGCAGGCTGTCGATGATCTGCAGGTTGTTCTTGACCCGGTGGTGGATCTCCCCGAGCAACAGGTCTTTTTCCTGCAAGGCGACGCGGATGCGTTCCTCGCGCTGCTTGCGTTCGCTGATGTCGACGATCGCCGACAGCACCATCGGTCCTTCGTCGGTTTCGATCGGGTTCAGCCCGATCTCCACCGGGAACTCGCTGCCGTCGCCGCGCAATCCGTAAAGATCGCGGCCGGCGCCCATGGCGCGCGCTTTCGGCGCCGCGAAAAACCCCCGGCGCAGCGCCGGATGGCCGCCGCGAAATCGTTCCGGCAACAGTCGGTCCATCGATTGCCCGAGCAAGGCGCTGCG
>CAZEAX010000619.1:0-2662 GCA_964510405.1 uncultured Streptomyces sp.
TCCCCCAAAGACAATTGATTCAGAAATGCCCGGCGTGCGTTTTAATTTCTACGCGCTGAATGATTTTAGCCGGGAGGAAGCAGACTTTATCTCAAAGCGCGGCGCTGCACCAGCGCGGGCAGATCAAGCGCGGACGAACGGGCGCGGCGATGATATTCTGTTTCATCCATCCACCGGAGGACCTGCCCGTGACTGTCGACATCGAGGCGCTGCGCGCGGCCGTCAGCAAAAGCCGGCCGCCGTTTTCCCTGAACAAAATCGGGCATGTCGTGCTGATGGTCGCCGACCTCAAGCGCTCGGTCGAGTTTTACACGGGTGTGCTCGGCTTCAAAGTGTCCGACCTCTATGGCGACGACATGATGCCGGGCGGCATGGTTTTCATGCGCTGCAATGCCGATCATCACGGCGTGGCGCTCGTCGGCGGCGCGGCGGGCCCCGCAAACACGCGCGGGCTGCATCACATGGCATTCGAAGTCGGCACGCTCGACGAAGTCTTCCGCGCGCGCAACCACCTGCGCGAGCGCGGCGCGAAGATCGTCTTCGAAGGCCGCCGGCGCGCCGGCGTGCAGATCGCGGTGGAATTTCTCGATCCCGACGGCCACAACCTCGAAATCTACTGGGGCCTCGATCAGATCGGCGCGGATGGCGTCGCGCGGCCCGCCAACGAGTGGCGCGGCGCGAAATCGCTCGAAGAAGCCGTCGCCAATCCGCCGCCGGGACAGGCGCCGGTGGTAAACGATCTATCCCTGCTGGAACGCAAAACTTGAAGGTGCGCGTTGCTGCGCTGGCCGCACTCGCGCTCTGCGTAACGCTCGCGGCGCTGCAATCGAGGGCCGCGGAAAGCTATCCGTCGCGGGCGGTGAAAATCATCACGCCCTTTCCGGCCGGCAGCGGACCCGACGCAGTCGTGCGCATGGTCGCGGAAAAGCTCAACCGCGCGTGGGGCAAGCCCGTCATCGTCGACAACCGGCCCGGCGCGAACGGATTCATCGCGCTCACGCTCGCCAGAAATTCGCCGCCCGACGGTTACACACTCGTGCAAGCGTCGAATGCGCAGCTGACCACGCACACGCTGATTTACCACCACCTGCCGTACGACCCGGTCAAGGATTTCGCGCCCATCACGCCGCTCTTCCGCAACAGCTTTTTCGTGGTCGTCGGCGTGAATTCGCCGTACAAGAATGCCGGAGAACTGATCGCCGCGGCCAAATCGAAGCCCGGCAGCATCGCGTACGGCTCCGAATTCGTCGGCAGTCCCGGACATCTGGGCGCGCTCATGCTCGGATCGGCCGCGGGCGTGCAGATGGTACACGTGCCGTTCAAGGAAACGACCCAGCTTTTTTCGGCACTGGCCAACAACGAAGTAACGTGGGCATTCAGCAGCGCCGCGACGGCGAACTCCGCACTGCTGGCCGGACGCGTGAAGCTGCTCGCGGTCGGCATGCGCGCGCGGCTGCCCGCGTATCCGGATGTGCCGACGGTCGCGGAAAGCGGCGGACCTGCGGGTTTCACGCTGGACGCGTGGACCGCGCTGCTCGCGCCGCAAGGCACGCCGCCTTCCATCGTCGCGCAAATCAACCAAGCGGTCGCCGCCGCGCTCGGCGAAGCGGATATTCGCCAGCGCCTCGTGACTTTCGGCTACGAAACCTGGCCGCTGGCGCCCGCCGATATGAAAAGCACCCTCGAAGCGGAAACGGGCCGCTACGCCGGCATCATCCGCAGCGCGAATATTTCGTTCGATTGAGCGTTCGTTCGATTGGGCGTCAGCCCGGCCACTTCCGGCCAAACGCTTCACTCCACCGCGCTTTGAAGCGATCGACGGCGGCGGGATTCAACAACCGCGGCGGCAGTTTGCCGGATGCGGCGATCGCGAACGCTTCGGCGGCCATCGTGGCGACGCGCTCGCGGCTTTCGTGCGTCACGCCCGCGATATGCGGGCTTGCCATCACCGCAGGATGCGAGAGCAGCGGATGCGCGGGACCGGGCGGTTCCTTTTCCCAGACGTCCAAGCCGGCGCCGGCGAGATGGCCCGACACGAGCGCAGCATGCAGATCGTCTTCGTCGTGGATGCTGCCGCGCGCGGTCGAAATGAAGAGCGCGGCTTGCTTCATCATCGCGTACTGCGCGGCGCCGAACATGCCGCGCGTCTCGCGCGTGAGCGGGCAATGCACGGTGACGATGTCGGATTCTTTAAGCACCGTCGCGAAATCCGTCTTTTGCGCATGGCGTTCGGCGCAAGTCGCGCTATCGAGATAAGGATCGACCGCCAGCACCCGGCAGCCGAACGCTTTTGCGAGTTCGGCGGTGCGCGTGCCGACATGGCCGAGACCGACGATGCCGACGGTGCGATTGACGAGTTCGCGGCCCATCAGCGCTTCGCGCTGCTTCAACGCGCCCGCGCGCAGGATCGCATGCGCTTCCGGAATGCGCTTCAAGAGACCCAGCATCATGCCGAGCGCGTGCTCGGCGACGCCTTCCGCATTGCCGCCGGCCTGGTTGACTACGAGCACGCCCGCCGCGGTGCACGCGTCGACGTCTATCGTGTCGTAACCGGCGCCGTAGCTCGCGATCATCAGCAGTTTCGGAAAGCGGCCGAGAAAGTCCGGCGTCACGTGCCACGGCCGCGGCAGCTCGTCGCGCGAGGCGCGACAGTAGTAGCCGT
>CAZEAX010000620.1:0-2645 GCA_964510405.1 uncultured Streptomyces sp.
CGGCCTGGGCGACGGTGCGCGGAAAACCGTCGATGATGAAACCGCTTTTGCAGTCCGGTTGCGCAATGCGTTTGTTGACCATGTCGGTGACCAATTGGTCCGGCACCAGGTTGCCGGCGTCCATATATTTGCGCGCTTCCCGGCCGAGCGCGCTGCCGGCGTCGATTTCCGCGCGCAGCATCGAGCCGGTGGAGATTTGCGGAATGTTGTAGCGCGCAATGAGGAACTGCGCTTGCGTGCCTTTGCCGGCGCCGGGCAATCCCAGCAGAATTATGCGCATCATGAAGGTTTCTCTGGTGGGCAATGACGCGTGCTCTGCGGCACGGCTGCCAGTGTTTGCGTAGGGCGAAACGCCGGTTAATGGTGGGGCGAATTATACCGGTTCCTGCGCTGCGACAAAATGCGAAGACGCGCTCAACTGTCAGCGCGCGCTATCGAGAAGCGTTCTCACCCGCGCAAGGTCTTCGGCAGTATCGACGCCCGCGTGGGGCGCGGCCGGCGTGATGACAACCGTGATTTTGTGCCCGTGCCACAGCGCGCGCAGCTGCTCCAAAGCTTCGAATTGCTCGAGCGGGGCGGGTGCGAGCCGCGCATAGCTTTTGAGAAACGCGGTACGGTAAGCGTACAGGCCGATATGCCGGTACGCGGGCAGGTCGCGCGGCAGCGCTTTGATGCCGCGCGCAAAGGCATCGCGCGCGTAAGGAATCGTCGCGCGGCTGAAGTACAGCGCATAGCCGTTCTTGTCCAGCGCCACTTTGACCACGTTGGGGTTCGTGAACTCGGCGGCGTTGGCAATCGGGCAGCAGAGCGTCGCGATGGCGGCATCGGCGTGCCCCGCCAGTTGCTGCGCGGCGGCGCTGATCAATGCGGGCTCGATCAGCGGCTCGTCGCCTTGCACGTTGACGACAATGGCATCGGGCGCAAAGCCGCGGTGCACCGCAACCTCGGCGATGCGGTCCGTGCCCGAAAGATGGTCGGCACGCGTCATCACTGCCGCAAATCCATGCCGCGCGGCCGCATCGGCAATGTCCATGTGATCGGTGGCGACTATGACCTCCGTCGCGCCGCTTGCGCGCGCGCGTTCGGCGACGTGGACCACCATGGGGCGGCCGCCGATATCGGCGAGTATTTTTCCCGGTAGCCGCGTCGATGCATGACGGGCGGGGATGACAACGGTAAATTCGGTCATGGGTGACAAGCAATGAGCAATGAGTGAAGGCGTTTCAGGCTTTACCCATTGCCCATCACTCATTGCCCATTACAGTTCCTCGTCCGGCGCGAGTTTGCGGGCGTCGTCTTCCAGCATCACCGGTATGCCGTCCTTGACCGGGTAGGCGAGCCGGTCGGCCTTGCAGATGAGTTCCTGCCTCGATTTCAGATAGACGAGCGGCCCTTTGCAGATGGGACACACCAGGATGTCGAGCAGCTTGGAATCCATCTAAGAGTCCCTAACATGATGAAACACGTGTGCGTTGCAGCCAGAATTGGTGAGGGCAAGGCGCCCGGTGAAGGCAATAGTCGTTCTATTGCCAAGACGAGCAACGCGGCCAGCGCCGATTCTGGCTGCAACCCTTCGGGCTGGCACGAGTTTTGGCCCATAACTTTGTCGCAAGCCACGGGCTTGGAATGACTAAGCGGCATGTCTTGCTTCGCGTTCTGAGCCAAAATCGTGCCAGCGCATCGCGCGTTTCATCATGTTAGGGACTCTCGTTTCCGATCTTGTGCAGAATAAGGTCGCCGAGCGCCGGGTCCAGCACGGCGTCCACGCGCAGCGCCCACCAGCTGTCGTGTTCGCCGGCCAGGCGTTCGCATTTTACCGCATCCTTCTCCGTCATAATGACCGCGGTTTTCTGGCCGAAAGCGCAATCGGCGGCCGTGTACGGGTGATGATCGGGAAAGGCGCGCGCGGTGAACGAGATGCCAAGATCATGCAGCCGGTTGAAGAACCGCTGCGGATTGCCGATCGCCGCCACCGCGCGCACGGGAAGTTCCTCGAAATGGCCGGACCCCACGGTCTGGCGCGGTTCCCTTAGCGCGTAAAAGGTGTCGCCGTCCAGGCGCATGTCAAAGACTGGCACGCCCGACGGCAGCATGTCGGGCGGAAACAAGGTGCCGCCATTGACGATCAGCGCATCGACGCTGGCGAGCCGGTTCAGAGGCTCGCGCAACGGTCCCGCCGGCAGCAGCATGCCGTTGCCGCAACCGCGCTCGCCGTCAAGCACGACGAGTTCGACGGCGCGTTTGAGCGCGTAGTGTTGAAGGCCGTCGTCGCTGATGATTACATTGCATTGCGGGTGCGCTGCGAGCAGAGCCTGGGCGGCGGCCACTCGCGAATCGCCGATCCATACGGGGCACGCACAGCGGCGCGCGAGCAGCACGGCTTCATCGCCGACGGCGGCGGGGTCGCTGTCCGGCGTAGCCGGCCGCGCCGCGCTTGCATTGCCGCCGTAGCCGCGCGAGATTACGCCGGGATTGAATCCGTGTTCGCGCAACCACGCGACGAGCCAGATTACGCACGGCGTCTTGCCGGTGCCGCCCGCGTTGATGTTGCCGACGACGACGACCGGGACGCTGACCCGAGTGCTCGCGAGGAGACCTGTTTTATAGAGAAGGCGACGCAGCGCGGCGAGCGCGCCGAACAAAAC
>CAZEAX010000621.1:0-2643 GCA_964510405.1 uncultured Streptomyces sp.
CGATACCCTGCCCGAACTCGACCTTGCCGGTGAACACGGTGACGCTGCCATCGGCATTGCTGCGCAGCCACGCATCCAGCGTGCGGTTGGTCTGCAGGCTGCCGGGGAGCTGCGCCGGCGTCTGTGCGAGCAGGATTTTTGGAGCGAGGCTGAACGAGAGGACGATGCCGCCGAGGGCGGTGATGAATTCGCGGCGCGGCAGGTGAGGAGCGTTCATGGTCAGTTGCCCCCCTTGTTTTGCGCGGCGCGCAGGACGGCGCGGATTATCCTGTTGTGGGTGCCGCAGCGGCAGAGATTGTCGGCGAGCGCCGCCCGCACGTCTGCTTCGCGCGGTTGCGGATTGCGATTGAGCAGGTCGGCTGCCGCCATGATCATGCCGCTGATGCAATAGCCGCACTGAGCCGCCTGTTCATCGATGAAGGCCTGCTGCAGCGGGTGCGGCTTGTCGAGCGTGCCGAGCCCTTCGAGCGTAGTTACCTCGTTTCCCTCGATCGAGCCGACCGGCGTCACGCAGGAGCGTCGAGCCGCGCCGTTGACCAGCACCGTGCAGGCGCCGCATTGCGTCAGGCCGCAGCCGTATTTGGCGCTGTTGAGCTCGAGATCGTTGCGCAGCACGTAGAGCAGCGGCGTGTCCGGCTCGGCGTCGACCGAGCGGGTCGCCCCGTTGATCTTCAGGCTGATGGCCATGGTGGGTCTCCTCTAAGATGGCAGCGCGCTGCGCATTTTTATTTGAATAATTCTATTGTCCGTCGGCGGGAGAGGCGTGTCGAGGTACTCGGAGATCGAATTTGAGTTTGGCGGACTGTCATTGAGGTCCCGGCCGGTAAATCGCGTGCCGCAACAGCCGGTCGATGCAGGCGAAGCACCCGTTGGCTATACTCCGCAGGAATTCAACAGGTAAGGAAGACGATATGCTGAAAATATGGGGCCGAGCGGACGGCTCGAACGTCATCAAGGCGATGTGGTGCATAGGCGAACTCGGGATTGAACACGAGCGCATCGACTGGGGCGGCGAGTTCGGCGGCAATGACGACCCGCAGTACCGGCGCAAGAACCCGAACGGACGGCTGCCGACTCTCGAGGAGGAAGATGGCTGGACTCTTTGGGAGTCGGGTGCGGTGGTACGCTATCTGTGCATGAAGTACAGTCCCGGCAATCTGTGCCCCGACACGCCGCGCGGCCGGGCCGACGCGGAGAAATGGATGGACTGGAGCTCGCTCAACTTCGCGGGCTTCAACAGCGTCTATCTGCAAAACTATTTTGGACCTGAAGACAAGAGAAGCCATGATGCCATCCTGGCTGCGGCCAAGGCCCAGGTGCAATGGCTGGACATTCTCGAGCGGCATCTTGCCGGCCGGCAGTACCTGTGTGGCGAACGCCTCACCATGGCCGATATTCCGGCCGGGTCGCTGACGCACCGGTGGTTTCACTGGACGCCCAAAGCAGCGCTGCCCGCGCATCCCAACGTGCGCTTGTGGTACGAGCGGCTGGCGGCACGCCCGGCCTATCAGGAGCATGTAATAAGAGTTAACGCGAAGCGAACCCGGGAGATTTCAGCACGCGGCTGAGCGATATCCCGCCGGCGCTCGCGGTATCATCTATGGCAGCCACAGAAATCATCGAACACAATAAAACGAGAGGACGCAGGACATGAATCTTGATCTGAAGGGCAAGTCAGTATTGGTCACCGGCGGCAACCGCGGCGTGGGTCTCGGCATCGCGCTGGCCTTTGCGGAGGAAGGTGCCAACGTCGCGATCTGCGGGCGCGACAAGGCGGCGCTCGCGGAGGCGGAAGCGAAGATTGCGGCGAAGGGCGTGAAAGCGAAGGCCGTCGCGGTCGATCTGTTCACTGGCGAGGGGTGTATCGCCGCAGTGCAGGCGGCGGTTGACGCCTTCGGCGGGCTCGACATACTGGTCAACAATGCTTCGACCGCGGTCAGCGGCAACATCGAGACGCTGGATGACGATGGGCTGTTGGAACGGTTTAAAGGGAAGACGCTTGCTTACATGCGCTGCTGTCGTGCCGCACTGCCGTACCTGCGGAAGTCGGGGCGCGGTCGCGTGATCTGCATCGGCGGCAACGCCGCATTCGCCGCCGGTCCCACCGCGCTGCCCAGCGCGCTCGGCAATTCGTCGATCATCGCATTCGTCAAGCAGTTCAGCACGACGGTGGCGGCCCAGGGCATTACGGCTAACACCGTTCACCCGCCTTTCACCAAGACCGACCGTTATCCCAAGCGCCTCGCCGCCCGCGCGAAGGAGCTCGGCGTGAGCGAGGCCGAGGCCGAGAAAAGCTTCATCAAGCAGTTCCCCATCGGCCGCCTCGTCGAGCCCAAGGATATCGCGCCGATGGTGCTCTTCCTCGCCTCGCCGCATGCATCGGCAATCACGGGCCAGAGCATCGCCGTCGACGGCGGCTCGACGCCGGGTATCCGTTACTAGCCGGTTCGATGACTAACCTGGATCGCTGCTACAACATCTTCGATCTGCGCGAGGTCGCGCAGCGCCGCCTGCCCAAAGGCATCTTCGAATACGTCGACAAGGGCACCGAGGACGGGATTTCTCTCGAGGAAAACCGGGCGGCGTTTCAGCGCATCAAGCTGCGCACGCGCTTTCTCAACGATTGGTCGACGCGCGACCTCG
>CAZEAX010000622.1:0-2617 GCA_964510405.1 uncultured Streptomyces sp.
CTATCATCAGGATGTTCTTGGGCGTGATCTCGTGACGCAGGGGGTCAGCGACCTGCTGCCGGCGCCAGCGATTGCGCAGCGCGATCGCGACCGCACGCTTGGCGGCATCCTGGCCGATTATGTGTTTATCCAGCTCGTGGACGATTTCCTGCGGCGTCATCTGGCTCATGGCTTTAGCCTGGGAAGGGTGAGGGGAGAATGAGTGAAGGGTGATGGCGCGATCGATTCGCGCCTTGGATTCTTCCCTTCCCCTTTACCCATTCCCCCTTCATTCAAGAACTTCAATCACGTGCTGCTGATTGGTGTAGATGCATATATCGCCCGCAATGGTAAGTGCTTTCTTGACGATCTCTTCGGGCGGCATCGGCGTGTTTTCGAGCAATGCCCGCGCCGCGGCCTGCGCATAGGGACCGCCGCTGCCGATCGCCACGAGCCCCTGCTCGGGCTCGAGCACGTCGCCGTTGCCGGAGATGATCAACGAGCTCTGCGCATCGCACACGACGAGCATCGCCTCGAGCCGGCGCAGCATCCGGTCGGTGCGCCAATCCTTCGCGAGTTCGACCGCGGAGCGCAACAGGTTGCCCTGGTGCTTTTCGAGCTTGGCTTCGAACCGCTCGAACAGCGTGAACGCATCCGCCGTGCCGCCGGCAAAGCCCGCGAGTATCTTGTCTTCGTACAGGCGCCGCACCTTGCGCGCGCTGGCTTTCAGCACGACGTTGCCGAAAGTCACCTGGCCGTCGCCGCCGAGCGCCACACGCGCGCCGCGCCGCGCCGAAATTATCGTGGTACCGTGAAATTGCTCCATGCGTAAGCTCGATGAGTAAGGCGTTGGACTGCGAAGTCGTGCCGGTATGGGATATGCAGGGACCGCCTCAAGCCTTATATGGCGGCACCAAAGACGAATTCAATCACACCACGTGGTCAGGTGCCAGAACGCACGGATTGGCCGAAGTTCCCGTCTCGATCTGGATCGTGACATGCCCGATATGGAACCGGTCCTCGATCTCGTGAATCGCGCGCCCGAAAAAATCGTCGCCGGGATGGCCCGCCGGCATCACCAGATGCACGGTCAAAGCGGTTTCCGTCGTGCTCATCGCCCAGATGTGCAGATCGTGCACTTCGGCAACACCCGGCAACGCGCACAAATAACGCCTGACGTCGGCTGGATCAACGCTTTCGGGCGCCGCGTGCAGTGCAAGTTTTACCGAATCGCGCAGAAGCGCCCAGGTGCCGACAAATATCGTTGCGACAATCAAGAGGCTCACTGCCGGGTCCAACCACAACCAGCCCGTGAACATGATGCCCGCGCCTGCGATGGCCACCCCGAGCGAAATGCCGGCGTCCGCCGCCATGTGCAGAAACGCGCCGCGCACGTTGAGATCGCTTTTGCGGTCCGCCATGAAAAGCCAGGCCGTGCCGCCGTTGATGACTATTCCGGCGAGCGCAACCCAGATCATGATGGTTTCGTTCAAAACGTCGGGATTTTGAAACCGCAGTACTGCTTCCCATGCGATACCGCCGGTCACGACGAGCAGCAGCATTGCATTCGCGAGCGCCGCAAGTATGGTCGATCCGCGGAATCCATAGGTAAAGCGCGCGGACGGCGGCCGCAGCGCAAGGGCCGAGGCGCCCCATGCAAGCACCAGGCCGACGACATCACTGAAGTTGTGCACGGCATCCGCCACGAGCGCCAGCGAATTGGCCATCAGCCCGAGAGCCACTTCCGCAATGACGAATGCGAAATTCAAAACGATGCCGATGGCGAACGCGCGGCCCAACCGCGTGTTGCGGTCGCGGTGATCGTGGGCATGATGGTGCGCGTGGGCGCCGGAATGATGAGCGTGCATGTGGATACGGCCGGAAGCGGGAACGGGATAACTTTATAGGGAAGCGCGCAGCGGCGCCACCTGAACGCGAATAAGCTTATTTCAGCGCACGCCGGCGACCGCCCGCGGCCCGCACGCGAATACGATCACGGCGAGCACCGTCATCACCCATACGATCGCGGGGCCCGACGGCCAGTCGGAGACCGCCGACACAATGAGGCCCAGCGCATAACCCGCGGCGCCGAGCGCGTAGCCGAAGACGACACGCCCGCGCGGGAAACGGCGGGTGGCGAGCGCCGGCACGATCAACGTCGTGAATACGAGATAGAGCCCGACCAGTTGCACCGATGCGGTGACCGCGCAGGCAAACAGGAGATAAAAAACGGCGCGGCCAAGGCGCTCCCCGCGCGTGAACCAGATAAGCAGTATCGCGGCGTAGGCGACCGCCACATACAACAAACGCCGGGGATCCGCCCACAATATCTGCCCGACCAGCAGGTCCTTCAGATTCTCGGCACCGTGCGGATTGCTCGCGAGCACGATCAGCGCGCCACTGGCAGCCAGAATGAACGTGACCCCGATAATCGCTTCCTGGACTTCGGGCCAGTGCTTTTCGGTCCAGGTCAAAAACAGCGCGCCGGCCAGAGCAGCAGCGAGTGCGGACACCTGTACCGCCCAGCCCAGCGGCTCGAAACCGAGCCAGTCGGCGAGTATCACGCCGACGCCCGCGATTTGCGCGATGGCAAGATCGATGAACACGATGCCGCGCTTGAGCACCTGAACGCCAAGCG
>CAZEAX010000623.1:0-2617 GCA_964510405.1 uncultured Streptomyces sp.
GATCTTTTCGATACCTCGGAGTACGGCCCCTCGGCGAGGATCGCGCCGCGCGCGAGCACGGTGATCGTGTGCGACAGGTTCGCGACGACGTTCAGGTTGTGCTCGACCATCATGATGGTGCGGCCGGCCGCGACCTTGCGGATCAACTCGACGACGCGGCCGACGTCTTCGTGGCCCATGCCCTGCGTCGGCTCGTCGAGCAGCATCAGTTCGGGGTCGAGCGCCAGGGTCGTGGCGATTTCGAGCGCACGCTTGCGTCCGTACGGCAGCTCGACCGTCACGGTGTCCGCGAACGCGGCGAGATCGACCGCGGCGAGCAGTTCCATCGCGCGCGCATTGAGTGCGTCGAGCGTGCGCGCGGATTTCCAGAAATGAAACGAGGTGCCGAGCTTGCGCTGCAAACCGATGCGCACGTTTTCGAGCACCGTCAGATGCGGAAACACCGCCGAAATCTGGAACGAGCGGATGATGCCGCGGCGCGCGATCTCGGCCGGCTTCTCGCCGGTGATGTCGATGCCGTTGAAATGAATGCTGCCGCGCGTGGGCTCCAGAAATTTGGTGAGCAGGTTGAAGCACGTCGTCTTGCCCGCGCCGTTGGGGCCGATCAGCGCGTGGATGCTGCCGCGCTTCACCTTCAGGCTCACGTCGTTGACCGCGACGAAGCCCTTGAACTCCTTGACGAGGCCCTTCGTTTCGAGAATGTAATCGTCGCTGCTCATGCCAATGCTTTCGGCCGCAGATAAACGCGGATTAACGCAGATAGAAGCAAACCGCCGCACAGAGAAGAAGAGATTTTGACTTTCATCGGCGTGTATCTGCGTTTATCTGCGGCTTCCGTTTTTTCTGTTTTAGGAATCGATCGCCGAGGCCGACTTCGCCTGCTCGCGTAATACGAATTTCTGGATTTTACCCGTGGAAGTTTTCGGCAGCACGCCGAATATCACCCTTTTCGGCACCTTGAAGTGAGCTATTTTGGTGCGGCAGAACTCGATGATCTCCTGCTCGCTCGGTTGCGTGCCGGGCTTCAATTCGACAAACGCGCAAGGCGATTCGCCCCACTTCGGATCGGGCCGCGCGACGACCGCCGCCATCAGCACCGCCGGATGCCGGCACAGCACGTCTTCGACTTCGAGCGACGAAATGTTTTCGCCGCCCGAAATAATCACGTCCTTCGAGCGGTCCTTGATTTTCAGGTAGCCGTCGGCGTGCATGACGGCGAGATCGCCGCTGTGAAACCAGCCGCCGGCGAACGCCTCGCTCGTCGCCGCCGGGTTTTTGAGATAGCCCTTCATCGTGATGTTGCCGCGAAACATGATTTCACCGATGGTCTCGCCGTCCCACGGCACCGTCTGCATGGTGGCCGGATCCATCACGGTCATGCCTTCCTGCAGGTGGTAGGTGACGCCCTGGCGGCCGTTCAGCCGGACCTGCTCGTCCATCGGCAGGTCATCCCATTCCGGTTGCTTGGCGCACACGGCGGCGGGTCCGTACGTTTCGGTCAGGCCGTACACATGCGTGATGTTGAATCCCATCTTCTGCATGCCTTCGATCACCGCGCCGGGGGGTGCCGCGCCGGCGACGAGGCAATTCACGGTCTGCGCGATGCCGCCTTTCCATTCGGGCGGCGAATTGATGAGCGTGTTGTGCACGATCGGCGCGCCGCAGTAATGCGTAACCCGGTGTTCGCGCATCAGGTCGAAAATCATTTTCGCGTCAACGCGGCGCAGGCATACGTTGGTGCCGGCATTCGCGGCCATGGTCCAGGGGAAGCACCAGCCGTTGCAGTGGAACATCGGCAGCGTCCACAGGTACACCGCATGCGGCGGCATGCCCCAGCTCACGATATTGGAAATCGCGTTCAGGTACGCGCCGCGATGGTGGTAGACGACGCCTTTCGGATTGCCGGTGGTGCCGGACGTGTAGTTTAGCGAAATCGCGTCCCATTCGTCGCCGGGCAGCACCCACGGGAACTCAGGATCGCCGCCGGCGATGAATTGCTCGTACGTGACGTCGCCGAGCAATTCGCCGCCGCTGAACGAAGGATCGTCCACGTCGATGACCAGCGGCTTGCGCCTGACCTTCGCGAGCGCCGGCGCGACGGTCGCCGAGAATTCCCGGTCGGTCAGCAGCACTTTCGCTTCGCCGTGGTCGAGCATGAACGCGATCGCATCGGCATCGAGCCGGGTGTTGAGCGTGTTCAACACGCCGCCCGCCATCGCGACGCCGAAATGCGCTTCGTACATCGCGGGGATATTGGGCAGCATCGCCGCGACCGTGTCGCCGGCGCCGATGCCGCGCTGGCGCAAGGCGGAGCCGAGGCGGCGGCAGCGCGCGTAAACCTCGGCCCACGTCAGGCGGGCGGTGCCGTGAATGACGGCGATGCGCCGGGGATAAACGTAGGCGGCGCGCGCGATCAGCGACAACGGCGACAGCGGCGTGTAATTCGCCGCGTTCTTGTCGAGCGCCATGTTGTAGGAATTGCCGCCTGCCATGCTTAGAGTGCCTAACACCATGAAACGCGCGATGCGCTGTCACGATTTTGGCTCAGGGCTAGAAGAAAGTCCTGCGGCTTAGTCATTCTAAGCAAGGGACTTTCGACAACGCCATGGGCCAAAAC
>CAZEAX010000624.1:0-2614 GCA_964510405.1 uncultured Streptomyces sp.
GCGTGATTGCCGCATCCAGCGCCAACGTTCAACGCCCCGTGCGGGCGTTGAATGCGGCGCGGCAGTTGGCGGCGGCGCCCCCCGCCGGCGGGATTGAAATCGCCGGTCAATAGATAGCCGATGCATAAATACAAGGAGTCCTGCCATGTTGGGACAACAATCGATTCGGCCGTACCCGGAAACGCGCTTCGCATCGAAACTCACCAAGCACGCGTCACCCGCACCTCACGCGCCAACGCAGAATCGTATTCTCGCGGCATTGCCGCCGGAGGACTACGAGCGACTGCTGCCCGACCTGGAACCCGTCGCATTGCCGCAGGGGTGGACCGTGCACCGCGCCGACGAGCGGGAAAAGCACCTCTACTTCCTCACCGCGGGCATCGTTTCGCGGCTTTACGTGATCGAGAACGGAGCGGCGGCGGAATTCGCTATCACGGGCAGCGAAGGCGTGATCGGCATCTCGTCCTTTCTCGGCGGCGAAAGCATGCCGAGTCAGGCGGTGGTGTTGAGCACCGGTCACGCATACCGGTTGCGGACTTCCGTGCTGAAAAACGAGTTGGCACACGGCGGCGCATTGCTGAATTTGCTGCTGCGCCACACTCTCGCGTTGATCACGCAGGCCGGGCAGACCGCGGTATGCAACCGTTACCATTCGGTGCAACAACAACTGTGCCTTTGCATCCTGTCGTGCCTCGATCGCGTGCCCGCGAACGAGCTGGCGATTACGCAGGAACGCATCGCCAGCATGCTGGGCGTGCGCCGTGAAAGCATCACCTCGGCGGCATCCAGGCTGCAAAAGGCCGGCGTGCTCCGGTACCATCGCGGCCACATCGTGGTGCGCGACCGCGCCAGCCTCGAAGCACAGGTCTGCGAATGTTATGCGGTCGTCAAACGGGAGTACGATCGTTTGCTGTGCACTGGCGAGACACCGGACCCCGGCGTTACCCGTCAGTAGCGTACGCGGGAACTTTCACGCCCGGGGCTTGCAATCAATCGTGCTCTCGTTAAACGAGCACACGGCATGATCGCAAGCCCCGCCGCCCGCCAACGCAGCAGCCCGCGTTGACGGGGCCGGCGATGTCGCCTACGCTACCCTCATATTGAAATGCGCTCTTAACCGCAACATCCTCGCGCTCGCGGCATGCATCGTGCTCGCGGGCATCGTTCCTGCCGCAGCGCAAATCCTGCCGCTCCATGGCGCAACCATGGTTCGCTTCGCCACCGCGGAAGAAAGCCGGCTGCGCCTTGGCACGCGCGATGCATTTGTCGCCGCGATGAGCGACTACGATCGCTCGGCGCGCACCGGGCGCCGCGGCGCCGTTTCGGAAAGCGAATTCTTGTCGTTCGCCGCCGGCCAGGCGCTCGACTGGCCGCCGGCGGAAATTGCGAAGCTCACGACGTCGGTCGCGAAAATCAGCGCGCTGCTCAAACCGTTGCAGCTGCCGCTGCCGAAGGAAGTGTGGCTCGTCAAAACCACCGGACGCGAAGAAGCCGAAACCGCGTACACGCGCGGCAACGCGATTGTGATTCCGCGCTGGTATATGGACGTTCCGACCGAAGAACTCGATCGCATCATCATCCACGAAATCTTCCACGTCATTTCGCGCAATGCACCGCAGCTGAGAAACGCGCTCTATGCGATCGTCGGCTATCGCGATTGCGGACCGCTTACCTGGCCGCCAGAACTGGCGCCGCGCCGCATCACCAATCCCGACGCGCCCGAGACCCGCTATTGCATCACGCTCCAGCGCGGCGGCGCGCCGCTGACTTTCTATCCCGTGTTGTTCGCGAAAGAGGAGGCCTACGATCCCGTCCTGCCCGGCACTTATCTGGAACGCCTGTTGTTCAAGTTGCTCGCGGTGATGGGCGCCGGCACCAACTGGACGGCGGGACGCGCCGGCGACGCGCTGGTGCTGCTCGATGCAGCGAACGTGCCAGAATATTTCGCCGCAATCGGGCTCAACACGCGCTACATCATCGACCCCGAAGAAATCCTCGCCGACAATTTCATCCTGCTCGTGCGCGGCGAACGCAATGTGCGCACGCCGCGAATACTCGACGACCTGCAACGGGTGCTGGCTGAGCCCCGTTAGCGCCGGAGGCTCTAACGGGGTTTGAGATGCCTCGCGAAGAAATCCGCGACTTCTTTCTTTGCATCCTCCCACGCCGCCGGATTGCCGCCCGTCGTCGCCCCGCGGCCGGAAGGCGAACTCGAGTTGTTGCGCCGCGCGTCGTAACGCACCGGAAAGTTGCTATCGAACGCGTGATGCGCGTCCGGATAAATCTTGAGGTCGACCGGATAACCCGCGGCGCGGCTCGCTTCGGCGAGATGGCGGCACGGCTCCGCCGGCGTCCAGTCGTCTTTCTCGCCGACCAATATCAGCAGCGGCGCGACCGGTTGGTACTCTCCTGAATAACTGGCCGGCGGACCAAAGTATCCGAACTTCGATGTCGACCACGCGCCATAGCGCGGCGCACAGCTGGGATACAAAGCGACCGCCGCTGCGAATCCATCGCGTTTCGCGGCCGTTAATGGATCATTCGCATCAACCGGCACGTACATCGCCGCCAGCGTCGTCCAGCCGCCGTGCGATCCGCCCATGATGCCGACGCG
>CAZEAX010000625.1:0-2609 GCA_964510405.1 uncultured Streptomyces sp.
CGGATTCAACCACACGTCGCGGTCGCCATGCGCCTGCACCAGCGCGCGCGCATTGCCGGGATTCGATTCGAGATGAAAAGTACGTGATGCGTGTGCGTAAAGCACAGGATCTTTCGTCACCTGCTCGTAGGACGGCAAGCGAATCACGGTACGTGCGCGTTCCTGCTGGCGTGCCGCGAGGTGCTCGGCGCGGGTCTGGATACGGATCGGATGCACGTTGGCGGGCAACGCGGGCGCGGGGGGCGTTGCCGGGTTTTTGGTTTTCACCGCATAAGGATCGGGATGGGGATGGATTGCGCCGGGTATGTCTACGGTGGTGGAATCCGCTTCCGTCCAATTCTCGGGACGCCAGCCGTGCGGCACCATGAACGCCGTGCCGCGCAGGTCGTGAATGTTCGTGATGGGCTCGCCTTTGGCCAGCCGGTGCGTGAGTTCGACGATCGCGCGCTCGGCGTTACCGAAGAGCAGGAGATCGGCTTTCGAATCGGGCAGGATGGAGCGGCGCACTTTGTCCGACCAGTAATCGTAATGGGCAATGCGGCGCAGGCTTGCTTCTATGCTGCCGATCACGAGCGCGGCATCGGGAAAAGCTTCGCGGCACCGCTGCGCGTAGACGATCACCGCGCGGTCGGGGCGCCTGTTCGCTGCCGCGTTCGGTGTATACGCGTCGTCCGAGCGGATTTTGCGGTCGGCCGTGTAGCGGTTCACCATCGAATCCATGTTGCCGGCGGTCACGCCGAAATACAGGTTGGGTTTGCCGAGCTTCGCGAAGTCGTCCGCCGATTGCCAGTCGGGCTGGCTGATGATGCCGACGCGAAATCCCTGCGCTTCGAGCAGCCGCCCGACCAGTGCCATGCCGAAACTCGGATGGTCGATATAGGCGTCACCGGTGACCAGAATGACGTCGCACGAATCCCAGCCGAGCGCATCCATCTCGGCGCGCGACATCGGCAGGAAAGGTGCGGTGCCGAAGCGGTGCGCCCAGTGTTTGCGGTACGAAGTCAGTTGCCTGGGTGCGGCTGCGTTCATGTGTTCAACCGGTTAAGGGGCTATCCGTCAGACATCGCGGCGGCGTTAAGTATCCCGATCGCAATCGACAATGCGGCAAGAAATATCGCCGGCGCGATTTTACCTTCGTTCACGTCCGCCGACAGATGGGGCAGGATCAGGCGGGTGGCGCCGTATGCGACCAACTGCGCGACCAGCGCCACAGCGCTCCACAACAGCATGTCGGCAAGATTGCCGCTTTGCGCGACAGCTTGCGCCAGCGGGCAGGTATAACCGAGGATGGCGCCGCCCAACGAAATCGCCGCCGCCGTATTGCCTTGGCGAATCAGCGTGATTTCCCGATACGGCGTGATGGCCGTGTAGACCGCCACGAACAGTATTGTCGCTCCGATGGCGACCGCGAAGTATAAAAGATGGGCGCCGACGCCGGTCACGGCGGGATCAAGCCAGGTGGTGTCCATTCAAGTCTCCTCAATCAAAGTAGTGCGGCACGAACTGGCTGCGGTTGGTGGTAATGGGCGTTATATCTTCGCGAATGCCGATACCGGCGGGTTGGTCGCCGACGATCCATGTCCCGATTACCGGGTAACGCCGGTCGAAAGCGGGCACTTCGGCACGCGCCTGATACACAAAACCCTCCGCACCGTAGGGACCGTCGGTGCTGATGTCGCGCTGCGCCCCGGAAAACGAAATGTTGGCGCCTTCGCGCGAGAAAAACGGTTTTCTGACGAAGTCGGCTCCCAGATAGTCCGGCGAAAAATACGCCGGCAGCAGATTCGGGTGATCGGGAAACATTTCCCACAGAACCGCCAGTATCGCCTTGTTCGAGAGCAACGCCTTCCATGGCGGTTCGACGATATTGAGACGACACGTCGCAAGCTGGGCGCCGAAGGGCTCGCGCATCAGCCATTCCCAAGGATAGAGCTTGAACCACGCAGTCACTGCTTTGTCGTCGAGATCGACGAATGACGCGCCATCCCAGCCGAGGTCTTCCACGTAAACGAATGCCGTCTCGAGTCCTGCCTGGGTCGCAGTGTCGCGCAAGTACTCCACCGTGATGCGGTCTTCTTCGTTGTCTTTAACGCACGAGAAATGCACGGCTGTGCGCGGTGCCCAGCCGGCCGCGAGCATGCGCCAGCGTTCGATCAACTTCTCGTGCAGCGAATTGAACTGGTCGGGCCGGCCGGACTCTTCCAGCCATTGCCATTGCGCCACTGCGGCTTCGAGCAGCGAAGTCGGCGTATCGGCGTTGTATTCGAGCAGCTTGGGCGCGTGCCGGCCGTCGTACGCAAGATCGAACCTGCCGTAAAGCGACGGCGTGTCATTCAGCCAGGAGCGCTCGATGAGCGGCACGAACGCCGGCGGGATCAGCATTTGCGCACACCGCGCCTCGCTTACGATATGTTTCACCGCCGCAAGTGCCAGGCGCTGCAGTTCCTGCGTGGCGGACTCAAGTTCGTCGATCTCCTCCGCGCTAAACCGGTAGCACGCAGCCTCGTTCCAGTAGCCGCCGTCCGCCGAATGAAATGAAAAGCCCAGCTCCGCGAATTTGGTCTGCCAGCCGGTGCGCGCGGGCGACTCGCAGCGTTGCATTATCAGGA
>CAZEAX010000626.1:0-2609 GCA_964510405.1 uncultured Streptomyces sp.
GACGCGCCTCGAGCACCTGCTGTCGCAGCTCGAGACCGAAATCGACATCCTGCAGGTGGAAAAGCGCATCCGCGGCCGCGTCAAGCGCCAGATGGAGAAAAGCCAGCGCGAGTACTATTTGAACGAGCAGGTCAAAGCCATTCAGAAGGAGTTGGGCGAACTCGAAGAGGGGGCAGATCTCGACGACATGGAAAAGCGCATCAAGTCCGCGCACATGCCGAAAGACGCGCGCAAGAAGGCCGAAACCGAGTTCAAGAAGCTGCGCCTGATGTCGCCGATGTCGGCGGAAGCGACGGTCGTGCGCAATTATATCGATGCGATCGTCTCGCTCCCGTGGAAGAAGAAAAGCAAGATCAGCACAGATCTCGTGAAAGCCGAAGCGGTACTCGACGAAGACCACTACGGTCTGGAGAAGGTGAAGGAGCGCATCGTCGAGTACCTCGCGGTGCAGCAGCGCGTGGACAAGATGAAGGCGCCGATCCTGTGCCTGGTCGGCGCGCCGGGTGTCGGCAAGACTTCGCTCGGCCAGTCTATCGCGCGGGCGACCAACCGCAAGTTCGTGCGCATGTCGCTGGGCGGCGTGCGCGACGAGGCGGAGATCCGCGGCCATCGCCGTACCTATATAGGTTCGATGCCGGGCAAGATCCTGCAGAACATGACCAAGGTTGCGGTGCGCAATCCGCTGTTCCTGCTCGACGAAGTCGACAAGATGGGCATGGATTTCCGCGGCGATCCCGCGAGCGCACTGCTTGAAGTGCTCGATCCCGAGCAGAACCACACGTTCGTCGATCATTACATCGAGGTCGAGTACGACCTGTCGGACGTGATGTTCGTCGCGACCGCCAACACGCTGAACATTCCGCCGGCGCTGCTCGACCGCATGGAAGTGATCCGCCTGTCGGGCTACACCGAGGACGAAAAGGTGCACATCGCGATGCATCACCTGCTGCCCAAGCAGATGAAGAACCACGGGTTGAAGCCCGAGGAGATCACGGTGTCCGAAAGCGCCGTGCGTGACATCATCCGCTATTACTC
This sequence comes from uncultured Streptomyces sp., assembly GCA_964510405.1. Lineage (GTDB taxonomy): Bacteria > Pseudomonadota > Gammaproteobacteria > Burkholderiales > SG8-41 > PALSA-1004. Next base: position 1,036 of record CAZEAX010000626.1, read on the forward strand.
GCGCGAAGCCGGCGTGCGCAGCGTCGAGCGCGAGGTTTCGAAGATCTGCCGCAAGGTGGTCAAGATGCTCGTCGTGAAGAAGGGCGAGACGGCGGTGAAAAAAGTCGCGATCAATGCGCGCAATCTGGACAAATTCCTCGGCGTGCGCCGCTATACGTTCGGCCTTGCGGAGAAAAACAACCAGGTCGGCCAGGTCACGGGTCTCGCGTGGACCGAAGTCGGCGGTGAACTCCTGACGATAGAAAGCTCGGTGATGCCCGGCAAAGGCAAGACGATCACGACCGGCAAGCTGGGCGAAGTCATGCAGGAGTCGATCCAGGCGGCGTTGTCGGTGGTGCGCAGCCGAACGCGCAAACTCGGGATCGCCGAGGATTTTTATCAAAAGAACGATATCCACATCCATTTGCCGGAAGGCGCCACGCCGAAAGACGGCCCCAGCGCGGGCATCGGAATCTGCACGGCGCTGGTGTCGATATTCACCGGGATTCCGGTGCGCGCGGATGTCGCGATGACCGGCGAAATCACCTTGCGCGGCGAAGTGCTGCCGATCGGCGGCCTGAAAGAGAAGCTGCTCGCGGCGCATCGCGGCGGCATCAAGACCGTGCTGATACCGCAGGAGAACGTTAAGGACCTCGCGGAAATACCTGACAACATTAAGAACCGGCTCGATATCCATCCGGTGAAATGGATCGATCAAGTGCTCGAACTCGCGCTTGAACGCAAACCGGAGCCGTTGCCCGACAAACCTGAAGTTGCGCCCGTGCCCGCCGTCGACCAAACGCCGGCGCCCGCAATCAAGCACTGACGTCGGCGCAAAAAGGGGTGTAAAAATTGCCTTGTGACAATTTGCACACCGTGCGCGAAATGAATCGGCCGAATTGCGGGCATTTGCTTGACACCGCGTTTTCGCGCTTGCTATAAATCATCTGCAGAAACCCGGCCCGGCACAGCGTCACAACGCGTGCCGGGCTTTTACTCCAATCGGCCCGTTTTCCTGTTAGCGTTGTTCAAAATTTTAAAAAGGGGATTTACGTGAATAAATCGGAACTGATTGAGGCTATCGCGAAATCTGCCGATATCTCCAAAGCGTCCGCCGAGAAGGCGCTCGACGGCGCGTTGGGCGCGATCAAAGCCGCATTAAAAAAAGGCTCGAGCGTGACATTGGTAGGTTTTGGCACTTTCAAGGTCGGCAAGCGCGCGGCCCGCACGGGACGCAACCCGCGCACCGGCGAGGCAATCAAGATCAAGGCTGCGCGCGTGCCGAAGTTCAGTGCTGGCAAGGCACTCAAAGATGCTGTAAACTAGCGCCGATTCAGTAGTCTGAAGCGCCGTTTCAAGATTCGACGTTGGGGTAGATGCGTATCGCGCATCTACCCCAAATTCGTCCTAGCAAGCGGTTTGGCGATTCCTTCGGTCACGGGTGCTTAGCTCAGTTGGTAGAGCGTCGCCCTTACAAGGCGAATGTCGGCGGTTCGAACCCGTCAGCACCCACCAGGGTCTGTAACACGAGTACACCACGGGAGTGGTAGTTCAGTTGGTTAGAATACCGGCCTGTCACGCCGGGGGTCGCGGGT
>CAZEAX010000627.1:0-2606 GCA_964510405.1 uncultured Streptomyces sp.
GAAACGTTTCCACTGCGGGCGCGCGGCGCAAAGCGGTGTGTATTCAGCTTTACTCGCGAAACGCGGTTTCACCGGCATTATGGACGTGCTCGAGGCGCCGTACGGCGGCTATCTGAGCACGCTGTCGGACAAACCGAGCCCACAAAGGCTGACCGCGGGACTCGGTAGCGTGTGGGAAACCGTCAACGTCGGCTACAAGCCGCATGCCGCCGTCACCAGCATCCATACCGCGCTTGACGCGCTGGCGGATCTCATGCGCGAAAATAAGTTGAAGGCCGACGACATTGCGACCGTCGACGCCGGGTTGAGTCACATGACCTACGTGCATTGCGCGTGGGAATACAAGGCACAGGGCGTGACCGCCGCGCAGATGAATCTTTTTTACGGGCTCGCGGTGATCGCGCTGGACGGCATGGCATTCGTCGATCAATACCGCGAAGACCGCCTCAACGATCCGCGCATCTTCGATTTCATCAAGCGGATTTCCGCGCGCGTCGATCCGGAAATCGAGGGCATGGGCGCGGCATTCCGCCATGCGGCGCGGGTTGCCATTACAACGCACGACGGGCGCTCGTTCAGGCGCGAAATCCTGCACAGGCGCGGCAGCCCGGAAAATCCGCTGCAGCCGGCCGACGTCGAGTACAAGTTCCGGCACGTGGCGAAGTCGTGCCTGACGCCCGCGAACATCGACAAGGTCATGCAGCTCGTCGCGAAGCTCGACAAGCTCGACAGCACGAGCGAGCTTATTTCCATCCTCGCCGCGCCGACGGCGCGCTGAATCAATAATTTCACCTGACTTCTGGAAGAACATGGCCACCACAATCGCAACCCAACTCGCAAACCACTTTTACAAAATCGATTACCGGCAGCTTCCTGACGCGTCGCGCATCGCCGTCAAACGCCTGCTGCTCGACTACCTCGGCGTCGCGATTGCCGGCAGCCAGACCGAGAGCGGTCACGCAGCGCGCATGTTTGCGCAGTGCGCGGGCACCAAGTCGGAATCGACGCTGATCGGCGATTCGGTGCGCGTGCCGGCGACGCTCGCGGCGTTCGCCAATGCGATTTCGTCGCACAGCATCGAGCTCGACGACATCGACGTGCTCGCGTTGTTTCATTTCAGTCCGCCGGTATTTTCAGCGGCGCTCGCGACGGCCGAGCAGCACAGCGCAAGCGGCAAGCAATTGCTGGTCGCGCTCGCCGCCGGCTGCGAGATGATGGAGCGCATGAGCCGCGCCGCCAACAACTCGCTGCGCAATCGCGGCTTCCACACGACACCGACCTGCGGCGTCTTTGGTGCGACGGTCGCAGCGGCCAAGCTCTGTCGCCTGACGCCCGTGAAACTCGCTTCGGCGTTCGGACTGGCCGGCGCACAGGCGTCGGGTCTGATGGAGATGTACGGGCCGTCCATGCAAAAGCGCTTCAACCCCGGTCCCGCGGCGCGCAACGGCGTCACCGCGGCGGCGATGGCGCATTTCGGTTTCACGGGCGCCGATACCATATTCGAAGGCGAGCGCGGTTTTCTGCGCGCGTTCACGGACAAGTCGGATGCCTCGCAACTCACCGCGGGCCTGGATCAGCCCTACCAGCTCGATATCGAGTTCAAGCCTTATTCGTGCGCGCGGCCGATTCACAACGCAATCGACTGCGCGCTGGAAATCCGCCGCCAGCACCAGCCCAAGCTCGCCGACATCAAGAACATCGCGATGGCGCGCCATCCCGACTGGGCGCACTATCACCAGAACAAGACGCCGCAGACGTACCACGAGGCGCAGGTCAGCCTGCCATATTCGGTGGCCGTCGCATTGAAGGAAGGGCAGGCGCTGCTCAAGCAATACACCGACCGCAAACTGAAAGACCCGGTGCTGCGCAGAATCTCCGATCTCGTCGACATCGGCGTCGACGCCGCGTTGCCGCGCGGCGTGTCCTGCAAAATGACCATGACGATGAACGACGGCCGGCAATTCGTGTCGCAGGTCGATTACCCGAAAGGCTCAATCGAGAACTCGATGTCGGACGCGGAATTGCGCGTGAAGTTCGATTTGCTCGCGACACCGGTGATCGGCGAAACACACGCCGCCCAGCTTGCCGACCTCGTCGCAGATATCGAGCAGGTGAGCGATGTCGGCAAACTGATGCGTCTTACGGCCAAGCCGAAGCGCCCGGTGCGCAAATAGCGACGCCGTGACGCCGGGACGGGAGCCCGTCGGATTGAGGGCGTAAAGCAGTCTGTTCCGGTGCGGACTCGCGCGGTTTCGGCGTTTCGAGGTCTCTGCTATAATTCGCGTCCTTCAGCGCCCGTAGCTCATCTGGATAGAGTACTTGGCTACGAACCAAGGGGTAGGGGGTTCGAATCCCTCCGGGCGCGCCAAAAATCAACGACTTGGGACCTCAAAACCAATTACTTGTCGTGCCTGCGGGACCCTTGCGGGACCTTTTATCCACAGCCTCAACCGTTCGCAACGCGCAGAATCGTTCGTGTGCCGACCCGCTCCAGGACGCGGTTCGCGAGGACGATGAGACGCCCAATGTCGCCACTCGCGTAGTGGCTCGTCATCGAGGGCGAGGCGTGCCCAAGCAGGGTGGCGCGGTCTTCGTCCGTAACCCCG
>CAZEAX010000628.1:0-2594 GCA_964510405.1 uncultured Streptomyces sp.
CTGAAGCTTTATTACGGTTTCAAGGACGTGCCCGACGTGCCGCAAACGCTCGCGCTGTTCAAGGTCGGCGGCATCGGATTCAACATGCTCGAAACGTCATTTTTCGTGAGCCGTGAAACCGTCATTCCAACGCCGGGCGGCGGCATGGCGCTATGGCGGGAGCGCTTGTTCGCGGCGATGACGCGCAACGCCGGCAGCATCGTCGACTATTTCAGCATCCCGGCGGGACGCGTGATCGAACTCGGGACCCAGGTCGAGATTTAAGCCGCCGACGGCGGATTTCAGTTCACGAAAAAAGCTGCCGGCAGCGCTTCGACTACGTAACGGCGGTTAATCAACTGGCTCTCGGCCAAGTCCATCGCGACGGGATTGTCGGCGTCGGTGATGACGCGGCCGTGTTCAAGCAGCCCTTGGTCGAGGGCGATCGGATTGCGCAGCATATCAGACATGATTCGCAAATGCCGCGGGGGCACATGACTCAGATCGTCCCCGACGGGGCCCGGCAACGTGGCAGCGCCCGCGACTATGAAGCTGTTGATGTGCGAGGCGATGCCGTAATTCGGACGATAGAGCGTGACGGAAGGCAGTTCGCTCCTCAGCGTGGCGAGGAAATGGGCGTAAGCGCGCGGATGATCGAGATCGGCGAACGTGTTGAACACGGCAATGCCGTCGGTGCCGAGACAATGCTTGAGATCGCGAAAGAAGTCGCGCGTCACGAGATAGTCGGGCACGCCGTCGCCGTGAAAAAGGTCGAGAACTACGACATCGTAACCGTTCTCGCACGAGCGCAGGTAAGTGCGCGCGTCGGCCTGAATGGCATTTACCTTGTGTGGATCGAATCCGAAAATTTCGCGCGCTGCGCGCAGTGAAGCGGAGTCGATGTCGACGGTGGTGACGGCTATGCCGCGGGCTGCAAGACGCATCGGCACCATGCCGGCGCCGATGCCGAGCACCAGCGCTTTGCGCAGGTCCGGCCGGTAGGAAAACGACAGTGCCTCCAGCGCGTAGGTGTACATCGACAGCGACCGGTTGGTGGCGCCCACGATGTTTTGCACGAGGCCGTCCTGGAAATACATCCGGGTAAACGGCTCGCCGTCACGCGGTCCGCTCTTCAGCACTTTCACGGTGCCGAACGAAGAACGGTACACCGCTTCGATTCGCCATGGCGCACCGCCATAGGCGGCGGGCCACAGACGGTCGGTGTAGGCGTGCGCGCCGATCAACAGTCCGAGCGACGCGACCAGTGCTGCCGTGGCCGTGATCGTCAGGCGCTTACGCTGCGCTATACGGATGGGGGAGCCGAACAACATGACGAGCGGCAATGCGGCAAGTATCGCCGCCACGGTCAGCGCCGCGGCGAAGTTGCTCATGTACTGGATCAGGCCGAACGCGGTGATGATGACGCCGGCGACCGAGCCCAGCGTACTGATAAAAAATACGCGTCCCGCGCCGGCATCGCCCAGTTCGCCGCGTGCCGCCGACTGGCGCAACAGGATCGCGACCAGCAGCGGATTCATCGCGGACGTCACGTAAAGCGGCACCAGGAGGAACACGCAGCAGGCGATAAACGCGCCGAACACGAGGTCGAGTTGCGCGAGCCGGTAAAAAAGATAGGGATAGACGAGGCACGCGACGACGATCGCGATCGAAGCCTGCGCCGGCATGCGCGCGAACAGGTACGCGAGCTTTTCCGGCGGCGGCGGGTGGTTCGCGCGACCTGCCGCGAGCCGGCCGCCGCGCCAATAGCCGGCCGCGAGCGAAACGAGCGTGATCGAGAGTATGCCGCTCCAGATATAGAGGCTCACGCCGAAGTACGGCGTCAGTATGCGCGAGGCGAGCAGTTCGAGCGCCAGGATCGCGCCGCCGGTGACAAAAATGATGGTGTGCAGCATGTCGAGGTGGATTAGCGGTCGGGTATAATGGCGGCGCGTTTCAGGCGGGGGCGGACGCCATCGGATTGGCTGTGCGCGAAATCTACCAGAGTTCAATCATCGGCGCGAGTCGGTAATCGCGAAGGCGCACGGCCGCATTCATGTAAGCGGGAGGAAATGATGGAGAGCTTGATAAGCGGTTTCCTGCGCACGGCGGGAATGGCGGTGGCGGCGGCATCGGCGGGCCACGCGCTCGCGGCGGAGCCCAGCGTGCCTTACGTGCCGACGCCGCAGGTGGTCGTCGACCGCATGCTGCAGATGGCCAAAATCACGCCGCAGGACTATGTGATCGATCTCGGTTCCGGCGACGGCCGCATCGTGATCACCGCCGCCAAAAATTACGGCGCGCGCGGATTCGGCGTCGATCTGAATCCGGTGCGCATCAAGGAGAGCACCGAAAACGCGGCCAAGGCGGGCGTCAGCGACCGGGCGTCGTTCTACCAGCGCAATTTGTTCGAGACCGATTTTTCGCAGGCCAGTGTGATCACGATGTACCTGCTGCCGCGCGTCAATCTCGAGTTGCGGCCGAAGATACTGGAATTGAAACCGGGCACGCGCATCGTGTCGCACGATTTCTCGATGGACGACTGGCGCGCCGATGAGTCGGTCAATCTCGACGTGGCGGACAAGTATGGCGCGGGCTCCGGCCCGGGCACGAGCACG
>CAZEAX010000629.1:0-1155 GCA_964510405.1 uncultured Streptomyces sp.
GCAGTTCAGCTACCCATCAACGACCGGAATGTACCACTTCGGCTTGATGCGCCCAAAATCGGTCCTGACGTGGCGCGGCAAACTCTTTTTCGGGTCGAGCACGCGCGGCCCCCGCTTGTCGCGCACGAACACGACCCAGTGCCAGAATGGCCGCCCCTTCTCGAGATGCCACTTGATGGACAGCAGGGCCAGGTCGGGCAACGACTCCCATGAACGGAATGGACGTTCAGAGCGTCCCGTCCCGACATCCAGGTGGTTCAGCAATCTGCGCACGTGCGCGGTCTCCGACCACAACCGTTCGTCCTGCGCCGAGATATTGAGCGAGGCGGCAACCGCCTTCGTCTTCACATAAGACAGGCCGGCGATCGCAGCGACACTCGCAATACCGCAACCTGTCCGCTCCAATTGAACGACGGGTTTCAGCGTCAACGGACGATCCGCATCGGCTGGTTGCCCCACACTGCCTGAAAATTCCCTTTGAATTTCTTTTTCCCGTCCAGGGTTGCGAATTCGTACGTTGCCGACACCGGCCGGTCTTTCTGCAGCGATTTGAAGGTGATCGACCCCGCCAGATTCTCCGGCCATGATTTATTGAGAACGGCTTGATAAGACGCCCGCCCGTCGCCTTTCCCGGGTCCGCCGCCGGCGTCCTCTTTCCCCGAAAAATTAATGGTCTTCGATTCCGGAAATTCGGGATTGCCCCAGATGTTTATGCGAATAGTGGGCAGTGCAGCATCGTTGGTACGTTCCAGCGGAATTTCTATGGCGTATGCAGCACCGTCCCACGGCGCGGCGGAATAGTAAATAGTCGCCCCGGTTTCCGCGGCAATGGACGGTATGCAGAAGACAGTCGCAATGAGACATGACAGAGCGCCCATAACAACGATCCGACGATTCATATCACAGCCCTTCCTTGAGCCATTCCCGATGAGCCGTCACATCATGGCCGAAACCCGCCGCGACCAGCACGTCGCGCCAGTCTTCTTTCGCCACCTGCACCGCCCTGCCGAGCTTTTCCATCGAACCTTCGCTCAGTTTAAGAGCCGCGCATTGCACGCGCTCTATCCCTATGGCCCCCTGCTTCCCGATGAGCGGCAGGCCGCTGCCGCATTCGGAATCCAGCAACGCAATGACGGCGGACCATTGCTCCTGCGG
>CAZEAX010000629.1:1165-2587 GCA_964510405.1 uncultured Streptomyces sp.
GAAAATCTGTTCGAGCTTGCTCTGCGCTTCAGGTGACATGCATTTCATCAATAGAGAAATTTATATGCGCCCGGCCGCATTGCGGCGCTGCTTCCAATCGGACAATCCCCGGGCGAGAGCTTTTCGGCCCACGCGCGGTAAGCAAACATCGGCACCGGATTCATGACGCAGGCGCTTTGCCCGAATGGATGCAGGAAGTGAAACAGTTGATGCCCGATCTCGTGCGCTGCGCCGATTCCCGCAAGCCGCGCCGCCTCCTCCGGGTTGTAATGTTCACCATTTCGCATCTGCCTTGCCCACTCGTCATCTGCAGTAAAAGCAAAAGTGCTCCAGATTGACACAGTCTTGAAGCGCGCGCTTTTGCTGTAGGTCGTAACGCCGTTGCTGTAGCCGCCGCGGACGGCCGCATGAGGCGCGGGAAAGACATATTCCACGCTGGCGATAATCTGATTGGTCAGCACGAGTTCGAACGGCAGATCCGCGTACCCCAGCGCAAGCCACATGGTGAATTCATTGTAGGGCGTCGCGTCGATTGCCGGGGTGCCGTCCAGCCCCTTGATGGACTTCCAGCGCCCGATTCTGTCCAGTTGAAGTCTGGACAGCGCGACGCCCAGCGCCTCAAAGCTGTTCTCCTTGAGTTCGCCGGTGTAGGGGCGCGCGAATGCAATAAGTTCCGTCAGCGACTCGCCGCTTTCCTTGAATCCCGCACCGAACGCCTTGGCGAGGCGATCATGGTCGCCTTTGCCGGATTTGAAGTCATAGATTTGTTCCAACGCATCTTTGCGGCGTTTCGCGGGAATGCGCTCGAACAGCGTATCGATGGCAAGCTCCCTCGCTTGCGTAAACCGCAGGTCCACTCCGAAATGTTCCCGCACGGTGCTCTTCGTCGCGGCGAGCAAAATTTCCAATTGCGCCGGGCTCATGCGCGGCAGGCGGGGATTGACGACGTACGCCACCCGCATCTCGATCGTCCCGGACGGCAATTTGGGAAGCGGCACAACGTTGGATGCAGCTCCGGCGAAATTCCACGCGAGAGAAATTACGAATACTGCAAAGACGTTGCGAACGGAGAAGCGCATTTGATCGTTCATGATGGTCAACATCAAGCTTGGCCGGACGCGGAGCTATTGGCTTGCGCCACTTGCCGGGCCGCGCGACCCTGAGCCGGGCCGACCTCGTTCCTTATGGCCTCCAGGAACTGCTTCAGCTCCCGCCTCGAGCGCAAATGAAAAACCCGCTTCCGTTGCGCCGCTGCCGCCACGTATGACCGGTACTTCGGCGTCAGGCGACTATGGCAAGGCCAGAGCACCCGGTAACTTTGAATCGAGCTGCTGATGAACGGGCTCCTTTCCGGCCAGCCGTCCGGATTCACAAACAAACCTTTGACCAGCCGTTTCGTGACCCACAGAGCATGCACTGCCA
>CAZEAX010000630.1:0-246 GCA_964510405.1 uncultured Streptomyces sp.
CTGAAAGTTGAATTGGCCCGAGATGAATTCCTTGCCGAACGCGGCCGAGCGCGAAAAATTCAGGTACGCGGTCAGATTGTCCTTCTTGTAGTTCGCGGTAAATTCGCCCCCGTAGACCTTGCCCTGCCGGTAATTGAACGGCGAAAAAATCGGCGCGGGACCGAACTGGCCTTCGTCGAGCAGGTTGGTTACGTCCTTGTAATAGAAGTCGAGGCCAAGATTGAATGCCGGCGTCAACCGGTGCGT
>CAZEAX010000630.1:256-2583 GCA_964510405.1 uncultured Streptomyces sp.
TCGTTCTGAGTTACCGTCGGTGCGAACGCCGTGTTGGCAAACAGCGAGATAGTCGCAGGCGAGACCAGTTCGGTCGGCGGCGGCGTGAAATATCTCGAGTAAGCGGCATGTAGCGTTGTCTGCGGCGTCCACTGATAAACGGTGCCCACGCGCGAGCTTACCTGACCGGCTCCGACGAATTCGTTCATGTGGTCCGCGCGCAGACCGTAGTTCACCGTGAGCTTGCTGGTCGCCTTCCACTCGTCCTGAAGATACACGCCGGCGAGTCGATTCCCGCCCTTCGGATTGTTGTCGATGATCTGCGTGAGCGGCCCGTTTATGTTGCCCAACGCATCGACGGGAAAGACATTCGAGTTGTTGTTGCTTTGGATGCTTTCATTGCTGAAGAAAATTCCGGTGCGCACCGTATGCCGGTCATTCACGCGGTAACTCGCGTCCGCCTGGATGCCCCTCGCGGTATCACTGCGAAACAGCTGCGACGACCCGCCGAGAAATATCGGATCGCCGATCGCGTCCGGCGTGAAATTCAGACTCGTATAGCGCTGAAACACCGCTACCTGATAGTCGATTTTGTCGCCGATCGTGCTTTGCAATGCCAGAATCCCGTAACGATTTATCTCGCGTTGATGTTCGGTGAGGAACAGGGAGTCGTATGTCGTGCCGCCGTTGCCAGCCGTAAAACCCTGGCCGTTCGGGTCCGGCGTCTGACCACTTATATTCGGGATTTGCAGGCGGCCTTCGTAGGTGCCCAGCATCATGGTCAGGCGGGTCTCCGCGGTGGGCAGCATGGAAAAATATGCAAAGCCCTTGGTCTGCGTGGTGTGATCGTGATCCGCGTTGACACCGCCGGTCGGATTTTCCAGACCGAGGTTATTTTGCAGCATCGAGCCCGTCACGTAGTAGTTGACCGCGCCCATCGCGCCGCTCTTTTCGAAAGACGGATTGTAGGTGCCGCGGCTGCCGCCGTACATGCTGACGCGACCGCCTTCCTCGTAGGCGCTCTTGGTGTCGATTTCGACCACGCCGGCGGTGCGGTAACCGTACTGTGCGGGAAGCGCACCCGTAAGGAGATCGACGCGATTGGCAAATCTCGCATCGAGCGCCGAACCGAAACCATTGATTCCCTCTGGCAGGATTACGCCGTTGATCCGGTATTGAATGTTCGCGTGATCACCGCGGATATGGAGCTGGCCGAAATTGTCATCCACTACGCCGGGCGCGCGCAGCAGCAATTCATTGAAGGCGGTGTTGTCGCCTTGTGGCAGCGCCTTAATGTCATCCTGTTGAAACGTGAACTGACTGCTGCCGGTCTTGGGCGAAATGCTGTTGCGCGCGTGGTCCAATCGTTCCGCCGCGACTTTGACGTCGAGCGCTTGCTGCGCTGCCATAGTCAATGCGGCTGTTGCCGTTGAATTGCTGACCATAACAACTGCAGTGGCAGTCTGAAATTCAGATTTGTCCGCCAGCACCGCGTATGTTCCTTGCGCGATTTCCGGAAATGTAAACCGACCTTCGCTGTCGCTTTGCGCAGTGCCGACAATTTTGCCGTCGGCAGCGCGTAACCGCACGTTGACACCCGTTAATGGGCGTCCCAACGCGTCCTTGACCGTGCCTTGAACTTGCTGTGTAGCCGGAAACCCAGTGGTTTGCGCCACGATCATCCCCGTTTGCATGATCGATAGGCACAAGATGCCCGCGATCATGGAGAATGCTTTTTTCATCGCTGTTCTCCTTCTGCATGCACCGCGTCGTGATTGAGTGACGCATCGCGAAAGCGAGTCGAATGCTCATCGCGATGGATTCGACCGACGTACGGTGCTGAAACACGAATAGACCCGCGTCAAGCCGCGGGCGAACCGGAACTGCTTCGTGTTGCTAGGAGTAGGCGGGAGGAGCGCGGGACTGCTTGAGGAGAAGAGCTTTGCCGGCGCGGGGAATTGCCACGATCAACCATGGCAGCACCAACAATAACTGAAGGACGTAATGAGTAAGCTGGAAGGCCGGAGGGCTGGAATTGCCGGTAAGATTTTGCAGCCCGCTGACCACGTGGCATACGGGGCAATTCAGGTCGTCTGGAGCGGCTGCCGCGTGCGTATGCGGCAACAGACCTATGCTGTAGAGCCCGACGAAACTGACCAATGCAAGGCGCAAAAGCCATTTGCATAAGGCCGAGCGTTGCGATTCAAAACGGGCACGCATGGAATTAAGATACTCCAATTTCTATGAATAAACTAGCGGCGCGCGAGTGACCGCTATTGGCGGCGGATTCAACCGGTGGATGCAACACACTAGACACTGCGTAGGCAGAAGGAGTGTTGCAGATGAAG
>CAZEAX010000631.1:0-2572 GCA_964510405.1 uncultured Streptomyces sp.
CGGTGTCGATCATCGCGCTCGACCAGTTCGTGCTGTGGGACAACACCACGCTGCCGTACAAAAACGTGAAGGAATTCGTAGCCGGCGCCAAAGCCGCCAACCCGCCGTTCAAGATGGGCGGCACGGGCTCGAAGCGCGAAGATCACGTGCTCACCGTTTTCATGGAGAAGAAAACCGGCGCCAAATTCGCTTACCTGCCTTACAAGTCCGGCGGCGAAGCGGCGACCCAGCTCGTCGGCAACCATACGGCGGCCAACGTCAACAATCCGTCGGAGAATCTCGAAGTATGGCGCGCCGGGCAAGTACGCGCGTTGTGCGTGTTCGACAAGGAGCGCATCGGTTACAAGTCCAAGGTCACGGACACGCAATCGTGGAACGACATTCCGACGTGCAAGGAAGAAGGACTCGACGTGCAGTATCAGATGCTGCGCGCGATGTTCCTGCCGGGCAAAGTAACGCCCGAGCAAACCGCTTTCTATGTCGATCTCTTCAAGAAAGTCGCGCAGACGGCGGAATACAAGGACTACATGGAAAAACAGGCCCTGAAGTCGATTTTCCTCACCAGTCCGGAAATGCTGAAGTTTCTTGAAACGGACGAAGCGCTGAACAAAAGCCTGATGACCGAGGCGGGTTTCGTCGCCAACTGATACGCGCATCTGAACAAGCGCCCAGCCTTACCGCATAACAACAAGGCCGGGGGCGGCCCCGCCTGGAGAAGAGGTCATGCCCGAAGTCGAGAACGAAATCGTCGTCGACGATCCGCAAGCGCCTGCTGAAGATTCGCCCGCGCTGGCCGGCGCCCGCAATGTCGAGATCGTCACGTGCTTGCTGCTGCTGGCATTCGCCGCGCTGATGGCGTTCGATAACTGGCGCATCGGCATGGGCTGGGCGCCGGACGGTCCGCGCGCCGGTTATTTCCCGTTTTATCTGTCGATGATTCTCGGCGCTGCCAGCCTGTACGGGCTCGTCGCCCGCCTCATGCGACGCGCGCGTGACGATGACACTTTCGTTACACGTGACCAGTTCCGCCGCGTACTGCAGGTGTTCATCCCGACCTGTCTCTTTTGCCTCGTCACCCAATGGCTGGGTATTTACGTCGCGAGCCTCCTGCTGGTGGCGGGCTTCATGCGTTTCATCGGGCGCCTCGCGTGGTGGAAATCGCTGCTCACCAGCTTCGTGTTCACGCTTGCCATGTTCGTCACGTTCGAAATCGCGTTCGACGTGATCATGCCGAAAGGGCCGCTCGAAGCCCTGTTCGGCCACTAGAGAAAAAACGCCGTGGAAGCGCTCGGCCTGCTGCTGCACGGTTTTCACGTGCTGCTGACATTCAAGATCCTGTCGCTGATGCTGGTGGGGCTGGTCCTCGGCATTTTCGTCGGCGTGCTGCCGGGACTCGGCGGCCCGAACGGTGTCGCGATTCTGCTGCCGCTCACGTTCACGATGGATCCGACCTCCGCGATCGTGATGTTGTCGTGCATCTATTGGGGCGCGCTGTTTGGCGGCGCGATCACGTCGATCCTGTTCAACATTCCCGGCGAGGCGTGGTCGGTGGCAACCACGTTCGACGGCTACCCGATGGCGCAGCAGGGCCGCGCCGCCGAAGCGCTCACTGCCGCGTTCACATCGTCGTTCATCGGTTCGCTGGTCGCGGTGCTGTTGATCACGTTTCTGGCACCCGGCATCGCCTCGTTTGCGCTGCAGTTCGGCCCGCCCGAATTCTTTGCGGTTTATTTCCTCACGTTCTGCTCGTTCGTGGGATTGGGCAAAGAAGAAAAGCACAAAACCCTCATCTCGATGTCGCTGGGTCTGCTGATTGCGGGCATCGGCATGGACACAGTATCGGCGCAGCTGCGCATGACTTTCGGCTGGAGCGAGCTGTACCGCGGCATTAATTTTCTGGTCGCGGTGATCGGGCTCTTCGGCATCAGCGAAATCCTGCTGACGATGGAAGAGCGCCTCGCGCTGCGCGGTCACGCCGCGCGCATCAGCCTGGGCGTCGTGCTCAAGGTGTGGAAGGAAATGCCGCGTTATTGGGTGACGCTCTTGCGCTCGTCCGCGATCGGTTGCTGGCTCGGCATCACGCCGGGCGGCGCAATCGCCGCTTCTTTCATGGGCTACAACCTCGCGAAGCGCTTTGCCAAAGACAAGAAAGGCTTCGGCAAAGGCCGCATCGAAGGCGTGTTCGCGCCCGAAACCGCGGCGCACGCGTCCGGCACCGCCGCGCTGCTGCCGATGCTGGCACTCGGTATTCCCGGCTCGGGAACGGCGGCCATCCTGCTCGGTGGCCTGATGGTGTGGGGGCTGAACCCCGGCCCGCTGCTCTTCGTCGAGCACAAGGATTTCGTGTGGGGACTGATCGCCTCCATGTATCTCGGCAATGTAGTGGGACTGGTGATCGTCTTGTCCACGGTGCCGGTCTTCGCGGCGGTGCTGCGCGTGCCGTTCGCCGCGATCGCACCGATGATCGTGGTGTCGTGCGCAGTCGGCGCTTACGCGATCCAGAATGCGATGTTCGACATCTGGCTCATGCTGGGCTTCGGCGTCGTCGGCTACGTGTTCAAGAAGATCGGCA
>CAZEAX010000632.1:0-2567 GCA_964510405.1 uncultured Streptomyces sp.
CCTATTTCGATGCCAGACGTCCGCTGACACTACCCCCTGAAGATATCGAACGGCTCGATTTTAAGGACCTTGCGTACCCCCACATAGCTGGAGATCCCGGCGATCAGCAAAACCATGCCAAAGGCCAGCCCTAAATTCCACCACGTGATCATTGCGGCATAGTTGGGCAAGCGGGAACGGGTGATCGTGATCATCAGCGTTACCAGGCCAATGCCCAGGCCGTAGCCGGTCAGCGCGGTAAATGTCGCCATGAACAGGATCATGTAGACCAGCTCGCGTCCCTTTGCACCGATCGCCTTCAGCGCGCCGAATTTTTCCAGATTTTCGAGAATGAAGGTGTAAAAGGTCTGGCCCGATATCGACAGTCCGACGATAAAACTGATCACGGTCATCATCAGAATGTTGGTGCCAATGCCGGTTTTATAGGTGTAGTAGTCGGCGACGCGTTGATTGAATTCTTCCTTGGTAAAGGCTGCATAGCCGAGCTTGGCGACTTTCTGCTTGATCCCGGCCACGGCAGCGGCGCTCTTAGGTTGCAACAGTACATAGGAAATGGTGAAACGCGTCGTCGGGATATATTCGATTGCGCGGCTGTAAGTTGTATAAAGCGTCGGCACGCCATTGAGCCCGTTCGAGGCGACTCTCGCGATGCCCACAATCACGCCGCGGTGGTCATTGAGTTCGAATACGGTCCCGATCTGCGGGCTTTCCAGCTTGTCGAATTCAGCGTCATTGATCACCAGAAACGAGTTATCCGCGTACACGTCCTCGATCTTGCCTTGTTCGAGTTCGGGACGGCCGAACAGGCTAGTGTCATCCAGGCCGACCACTGTAACGGATTGATAGGTGCCGCTGGCGAGCCTGACCTGCGCGCCGCCGATAAAGAGCGGCACCGCATAGTTGACCCCGTCCATGCTGCGTACCGCGTCCAGCAGGTAATCCGGCATAGGGATTGAACTGGTCGCGGTATTGACCGCCGGATCCATGATCCACATTTCCGCGCCGATATTGGTGACGGTCGAATAGGCGCGGTTCAGGATGCCGGCAAACATTGCGGTCATCTGCATCATCAGGAACACGGCGAATGTGATCCCGATCAAGAGCGCCGAGAATTTGGCCTTGTCGTTAACCAGCAGCTTGAATCCGATGCGCAGAATGCCGCTGTGCTTCATGGCGCCCTGCGTTCGTCCGTCGCGCGTTGCGCGTTCCACCAGCCGCCGCCCAGCGCCACGAACAATGCAACGGTGTCCTGGTGGCGCTGCGCAACGGCTTGCAGATAGCCGATCATCGCCTGGTGGTACTGCACGTCGGCGACCAGCAGCTCCAGGTAGCCGGCCAGCCCTGCGCGGTAATTGGCCTGCACCAGATTCAATGCTTCGCCTGCGGCGCGCTGCGCGTCGGCTTGCGCCTGCAGCGCTTCCGCGTCGTGCCCAAGCGCATTCAGGGCGTCGGCGACCTGCGCGAATGCGTCCAGCACGGTCTGCCGGTAGATGGCCTGCGACGCTTGATAAGCGTCGATGGCGGCTTTACGACCGAACCACAGACTGCCGCCCTGGAACAGCGGAACCGAGACCGTCGGTCCGATATCCCAGAATCTGCTGTTGCCCGAAGCAAGATTGGCGGGAGTGGAACCGGCAGCGCCGTAACTTCCATTCAGACTGAAGCTGGGGAACATCGCGGCAGTCGCGACACCGATATTGGCGCTCGCCACATGCATTTGCGACTCGGCCGACAGGATGTCGGGGCGCTGACGCACGAGAGCGGACGGCAGACTCACCGGCAAATCGACCGGCAGCGTGAGCCCGGACAGTTCGACGTCGGGCACGGTCGCTTTCGACGGCAGCACGCCTTTCAAGGTCGCCAGCAAGTGCTCGGACTGGCCCCGCTTCTGCTTCAGGGGCGCCAGCGACGCCTGGTTGGCGGCGATCAGGCTGCGCAGGCTCAACAGGTTCGAATAAGGCGCCACGCCGGCGCGCACTTGCGCTTCGGTGGCTTGAAATTGCTGGTTCTCCAGTTCGAGCAGTTGCTCGGTTGCGCGGACCTGTGCATCGTAGGCGGCGTGCGCGATGCTGGTGTTGACCACATTGGCGGACAAAGTCACATAGGCCGCCTTGCTCACGTAAAGCTGGTAATCGGTCTGCGCCTTCAGGCCTTCCACCCTGCGACGGTTGCCGCCGAACACGTCGATCGCGTAGCTGATGATGCCGCTCAAGGTAAAGACATTGAAGATCGCGCCGGACGCCGGCGAGCCTTGCAGTATCGGTGCGGTGCGCTGCCGGCTGGCATCCGCTACTGCCGAGATTTGCGGGAAGAACACGCCATAGCCGGCGCGCAGGTTGTCCTGACTCTGGCGCAGGCTGGCCTCGGCCGCTTGCAGCGTCGGATTGCCGGCGAGCGCCTGCCGGACGGCGGCATCGAGCTGCTCGGATTTGAAAAGCCGCCACCAGTCGGCCGTGACGGTGGCACCAGGGGTGAGCCGCTGCGCTTGATCGTCGGCCGCAACTGTCGCTGCAAGCAGCGGTTCGCGCCTGTAACGGTCCACATCCGGCGGCGCGGGACGGACGAAA
>CAZEAX010000633.1:0-2566 GCA_964510405.1 uncultured Streptomyces sp.
AGCCGGCGGGTCGCGAAATTCGCCGAGATAATTGGTGGGCTTCTGCGCAAGCCACTGCACCGGATTGATGTTCACCAGATCCGCAATACTGCCGCGTCCGCCTTGCGTGAGCCGGTGTGCGAATTCGAACAGCAGTCCGCTGTTGATGATGTTCGCGGTGTATTCCATCGAGGTTTTTTCGGCGAATTCGGCATAGCGCTGCAGGCGCTCGGAGAGCATGACGCCCAGAACGCCGATAATCGAAATGACGACGATCAGTTCCAACAGCGTGAAGCCGTGCACCGCGCGAGGTCTCGTCTGCATGCTATTTCTTCAGCGCCGCCTGGCCGAGGTCCCACATCGGCAGGAACACCCCAAGCGCGAGGATCAACACCATGATGCCGAGACCAATGATCAGGATGGGCTCGATCTGCGCACTAAGCGATTTCAGCTCGTATTCGACCTCGCGCTGATACATGCCCGCAACTTCGCCCATCAGGTCGTCGATGGCGCCCGACTCCTCGCCAACCGCGATCATTTGCAGCACGACCGGAGTGAAAATGCCTGAAGCAGCCGCGGTCCTGAGGACCGATTCGCCGCGTTCGACGCCTTCGCGCATTTTTTCGATCTTGTCGGTCACATACGCATTGTCGACTGTTTGCGCCACGGTCGTCAGCGCCTGCACCACCGGGACACCGCTCTTGCTGGCGAGCGCAAAGCTGCGCGCGAAACGCGCCAGCGTGGCCTTTATTATGATCTTGCCGGCGATCGGTATGCCCAGCTTGAACTTGTCCCATTGGTAGCGCCCGCGTTCCGTCCCCAACCACATCCTGAATCCGAAAACCGCGAGGATGAGTCCGATCAGCATTGCCGGCCAGTACGTAACCATGAAATCGGAAAAATCGATCAACAGTTGCGTCGTCCACGGCAGTTTGGCGTTAAAACCTTTGAACACCTTGGCGAATACCGGGATCACGAACAGGTTGATGACTATCATCGCGATTGCCATCGCTGCGATCACGAAACTCGGATAGCGCAGTGCCGACTTGACCTGCTCGCGCATGAAGCTTTCGAATTCGAGGTGGTGAAACAGGCGCAGAAAAATTTCTTCGAGTTGGCCGGTCATTTCGCCGACTTTGACCATGTTGACGTAAAACTGGCTGAACACGCCGTTCTGCCGCTGCAGCGCGGCCGAAACTTCGCGCCCGCTGTCGAGGTTCTCGCGCACGCTGCGCAGCACTTCCTTGAAACGCTGATTGACGGAGGATTCTTCCAGCCCGGCGAGCGCCCGCATGATCGGCACCCCGGCTTTCAGCAACGTATACATCTGCCGGCTGAACAATAAAATGTCTTCTTCCGGGATGCCCGGACGTAGCAGGCGCTTGAGCATGTCGCCGGCGGATTCGGTAGGCGCGGTACTGGACGGATTGATTTCAACCGGCGTGATGCCGGAACTGGATAACTGGGTGGCGACGGCGCCGCTGTCGCCGCCTTCGAGTATGCCCTGGACCTGCTCGCCGCCGGCGTTGCGTCCCTTGTATGCAAAATACGGCATCAGGCGGCGTCCTCGAATTCGTTGCTGATCCGCATTGCCTCGTCCACCGTGGTCTTGCCTTCCACCACCAGCTGTGTCGCGTGCGCGCGCAACGTGTGGCTGCCGATTTCGCGCGTCGCGACTTCGATGAACAGCGCGGGGTCTTCCTGGTTGGCCGCCTCCACCACCGCTTTGGACATTTCCAGCATTTCGTATACGCCGGTGCGGCCGAGATAACCTGTGCCGTTGCAGTGCGAACAACCCTTGCCTTTCACGTAGCGGACGTTATCGACCTTGGGCCCAAGTTCCTGCGACAACCATTCGTGCTCGCCCGGCAGCAGCGTGTACGTTTCGGAACAGCTCTCGCAAATCAGCCGCACCAACCTCTGCGCAAGCACCATCTGCAACGAGAGCGCAACCATGTAACGTGGCGCGCCCATGTCGAGCAGGCGGATCGGCGTGGTTACCGCATCGTTGGTATGCAGAGTCGACAACACCAGATGGCCGGTCATTGCCGCGCGCAATCCCGTTTCCACCGTCTCCTGGTCGCGCATCTCGCCGACCAGTATCACGTCCGGGTCCTGGCGCAGCGCCGAGCGCAGGACGCGGCCGAACGTGAGTTCGATTTTTTCGTGCACCTGCACCTGGTTGATGCCCGGCAGCCGGTATTCCACAGGGTCTTCCACCGTGATGATTTTGCGTTCGGGCGTATTGAGTTCTGCCAGCGCGGCGTACAGGGTGGTCGTCTTGCCGCTGCCGGTCGGTCCGGTCACGAGCACCATGCCGCTCGGCCGGCGCAGCACGGCATGCATGCGCTCAAGGATCTTCGGCGGCATGCCGAGCTTGTCCAGCGTGAGGATGCCGCCGCCCTGGTTCAAGAGGCGCATGACGACCGACTCGCCGAATTGCGTCGGCATGGTCGAAATGCGCACGTCGACCATGTTGTTGCGGATCTTGACGTTGAAGCGCCCGTCCTGCGGCAGGCGTTTTTCCGAGATGTCGAGTCCCGACATCAGCTTCAGCCGGAGCACGAGCGCGGAAGCGATCTTGGAA
>CAZEAX010000634.1:0-2561 GCA_964510405.1 uncultured Streptomyces sp.
CATCTTGTATGCGGCCGTGATTTCGTGCGTCACGCTGTCGCGCGCGACGCCGAACCAGCGGCGGCAACCGTGCGCGTGAAACCAGCGCTCCAGCTGCGGGCCCTTTATGTTCTTGCGGAAATACAGGTACTCGCCCCACTGCTGATCGTCCACACCGGGATCAGGACGTGCGATATGCGCTTCGCCGCCCGGCGTAAACTCCGCGTCGTTGCGCGGGCCGCAATATGGGCAAGGAATTAACAGCATCTCAAACCCACTTCGAAACCGCCGATGAACGCAGATGAACGCAGATATAGAAAACCGCAATTCTTGATGCAATTCCTGATCGGCGTTTATCGGCGTCCATCTGCGGTTCCACGTATTAGTGTGCGACGCCGGCGGCGGCGGCTTCGTCGATCAGCCGGCCCGTCGCAAAACGTTCAAGACTGAAGTTTTTGTTAAGCGCGTGCGGCTCGCCGTTGGCCAGCGTGTGCGCGAACACCCAGCCCGAGCCGGGCGTCGCCTTGAATCCGCCGGTGCCCCAGCCGCAGTTCACGAACAGGTTGTCGACCGGCGTCCTGCCGATGATGGGACTCGCATCGGGCGCGCAATCGACGATGCCCGCCCACTGCCGCATCATGCGCAGGCGGCTGAACATGGGAAAGAGTTCGAGCAACGCGCGAAGTTGCTCTTCTATGAGGTTGAAGCTGCCGCGTTGCGCATAAGAAACATAACCATCGCGCGCGGCGCCGATCACGAGTTCGCCTTTGTCCGACTGGCTCAGGTATACGTGCACCAGCCCCGCCATCAGCACGGTATGAAAAACCGGCTTGACCGGTTCCGACACGAGCGCCTGCAATGGATAACTCTGGATCGGCAATTTGACGCCGGCCATTCCCATCACGACGCCGCTGTGGCCCGCGGCAACCACGCCGACGCGCCCCGCGGCAATGGTCCCTTGCGCAGTCTCGACCGCGGTGACACGGCCGCCTTCGCACTTGAGCCCGGTGACCGCGCAGTTTTCGATGATGTCGACGCCCAGCGCGCTCGCGGCGCGCGCATAGCCCCAAGCGAGCGAATCATGGCGCGCATTGCCGCCGCGCCTTTGCACGATGCCGCCCAGCATCGGATAACGCGACGCCGCGTTAAGATCGATCAGCGGCACCCAGCGTTTCACTTCCGCCGGCGTCAAGAGTTCGCAGTCGATGCCGTTCAGATGCATGGCGGACGCGCGCCGCTCCATTTCGTTCAGCTCGTGGCGCGTGAACGCGAGATTCACCACGCCGCGCTGGCTGAACATGGTGTTGAAGTTGAGCTCCTCGCTCAAGCCTTCCCATAATTTCAACGCGTGCTCGTACAAATGCGCGCTGTCGTCCCACATGTAGTTGGAGCGCACGACGGTCGTGTTGCGTCCCGTATTGCCGAGCCCGATCGGCCCTTTCTCGAGTACTGCGACGTTATGGATGCCGTGATTTTTGGCGAGATAGTAGGCGGTCGCGAGACCGTGGCCGCCCCCGCCGACGATCACGATGTCGTAGGATTTTTTGGGTTGCGCGGCGCGCCAGGCACGCGGCCAATGGCGATGGCCCGAGACTGCGTTGCGCGCGAGATTGAACAGCGAATAGCGCATCGGGCGCGCCGCTACTCCATGCGGAACATCGTGGGGCCGCCCACCGGAACCACCATCAAGTCCTCACCCCAGACGATGTTCCCGGTATACGTCTTAGCGATTTCGCGCACGATGTGCTCGCGCATGCCGGGCTGGTCGATCTGCTCGAGGAAATGCGTGAGTACCAGCGTCTTCACGCCGGCTGCTTTGGCGACCGCGGCGACGTCTTCATGATTGCCGCAAACCATGCGGTAACTTTCGGTGGGCTCGGTGCCGCTGTAGTAGTGGTTCATGTGAATCAGCACGTCGCAGCCGCGCGCGAGGCCGATCAACGCGGGGGCGACCCCGCCGCTATCGCCCGAATAGCACACCGCCCCCTCCGCGCTATCGATGCGGTAGGCATAACACTCGAGGTAAGGCTGGACGTGCGATGCCGGTGCCACCGTCAGCATCCAGCCCCTGCCCTGCACCTTGTCGCCGGATTTCAGCTCGGTGATTTCCGGGCGCGGCCACTTGCGCGGAGGCTTGCCGCCGCGGGCGACGAAGATATCGATCGAACCCTGGTGCTTGATCCGCGCGTTGAGGTCGGGTGCAAATGCGCCGTCCTCGCCGAACAACTGCTCGCACATGCGTGCAATCGGCGGGGGTCCGTAAATTTTCAATTCGGGAATGCGGTCCGCGCCCTGGTCCCAGCGCGTCATGAAAAGGCGCACGAGATCGAGACAGTGATCGTAGTGCAGGTGGCTGAAGAAGACATGGGTGACGTCGACGGCGCGCTTGCCGGCTTCGAGCAGACGATGATGCGCGCCCGGTCCATGGTCCATGATGATGCAATCGGAACCGATTTCGAGCAGATAACTGGAACTCGCGCGCTTCAACGACGGCGTCGGCGTGCCGGTACCTAGAAGGGTGAGTTTCATCGATTTGACTCGGGGCGCAGCGATTATCTTGGCATTACGGTTCTCAAGCGCGA
>CAZEAX010000635.1:0-2560 GCA_964510405.1 uncultured Streptomyces sp.
GCCCAGCGCGTCCATGTACTCCTGCGGCGTCCCGACCAGAAACGGGTTGGTCGCGTAATGCATGGGAATCGCATACTTGGGCTGCAGATATTCTTTCGTCGCCTTGGCTGCGTCTTGCGGGCTCATGACGTAATGCCCGCCGATCGGGATCATGATCAGATCGGGCCGGTAGTAATCGCCGATCATTTTCATGTCGCCGAACAACCCGGTGTCGCCCATGTGATAAATCTTGAAGCCGTTTTCGAGCTCGATGATGAAGCCGACCGGTTCGCCGCCGAACAGCGTTTCCTGCTTCTTGGTCGCCGGGTTGGTCCACAAAATTTCCGAGCTGTGTTCAGCGTGCACCTGCGTGATTTTCACGCCGGGAAACGGCGAAATGGTGCCGCCCTTGTTCATGCGCGGCGACAACTCCGGAGACAATTCGCCCAGCGTTTGCCATTGCTGATTGAGGCCGGCCGGACCCCACACCGGCACGTTGTTCTTCTTCGCGAGCGCCACCGCGTCTCCGCTGTGGTCACCGTGCGCGTGGGTGACAAGTATCACGTCAATCTTGCCCAGCGCATCGAGATTCTTGTATTGCGGCGGAGTTTTAGGATTGCCGAGGATCCACGGGTCGACCATGATGACCTTGCCGCCCGGCGTGGTGATGCGCATCGCCGACTGTCCGAGCCACCAGATTTCCGTGGTGCCGCTGGTGCCCGCAGCTCGGTCCGGCGGTGTCGCACAACCGGCGACGAGCGCCAGCACGGCCAGCATGCCCAGAATATTCCGCAATAAGTATCGCATCGTTTCCTCCCGAGGTGAAATTGCTACGGTTTTACGAACTTCAGTACGAATTCGTCGTTGGGCTGGTTCGGCTTGAACACCGCGGCGTCGCGCGGATCCGCGGGATTGCGCAGAAAGTCGCCTTCCGCGGCAAGCCGGAAACCCGCCGCCTCGACTTCGCGGCGCACCAACGATTCTTCAATGCGATGCAGCGATTTCCCCACGCCTATGCGCGCACCGGCGCGCGCCGAATGGTCCGCCACGACATAATGACCGCCGGACTTCAGCGCGTCGAACACCGCGCGATTCATTCTCGCGCGATCGACCTCCTGGTAGGTCGTATCGTGATAACCGAAGTTGAACGTCACGAGCTCAAGATTGCGCGCGTCCGGCGGCAGCGGATCGTCCAGAGGCCGCACCACGTGGACCACGTTTTTCATTGCCGGTTGCCGCATGCGCTCATCGAAACGGCCTTTGAGCCGGTCGACCGACGCGCGCGTGTTCTGGGCATATACCTTGCCGCCGGCGCCGACCGCGCGCGCGAGCAATTCGGTCGTGTATCCCGCGCCGGCGTCGAGGTCCGCAACCGTCATGCCGGGCCGCACGTCCATGAAGGCCAGAAACTGCGCAGGCTTGCGCCGCCCGTCCGTGGTGCGGTCGGCCTCGCTGCGATCCGAACTCGCCACGAGCGCCTGATAATCGGGAGACGGCGCATACGAGGCGCAACCCGCCAACTCCAGCAACAGCGCCGGAACCCAAAAAAGTCTATGCACTTTCAACCGCCTCCTCCATACCGCACCGTTCCGGTTTATCTCGCCGGCACATCCTTGCACTCTTTGCGAATTTCCAGCGGCGTGCGCGTGCGGTCGTATGTCTCCTGGACGGTTTTTCTGACCTTAACCATATCTTCTTTGGTGATGTCGCCGCTTTCGAGTTTATCCGCCTCGGCCAGCAGCACCTGCAGCGGTTCGCCCTGGTTGCGGTATTGCTCGGTTGCGAGCGCAATATTGCCCAGCTGATCGCAGGTCACCATGGCCGCCGACGGCGCGCAATAGAGCAGCAGGATTATATACAGGGTCGCTCGCACCGGGGCACTTTCGGCAAATACGACATGTTAAACCAGACGCTCGGACTGTGCATACAGCATCGCGTCCGACCCGGTTTGACGCCGGCACCGCATCTTCCGTCATAATTGGCCGGCAGCATCGGCGCGCTATCATCATCTTTTGGCGCCGCACCGCCAACGGGCCCTGAGGAACTTCGTTCATGACAGTCGCGGAATGGTATTTCGATTTCATCTCGCCGTTTGCGTACCTCCAATTCGAATCCCTGACGCAATTACCGCGCGAGCTGGATATTGCATTCAAGCCGGTCGTATTCGCGGGCATCCTCGACCATCTGCAGCACAAGGGGCCCGCCGAAATTCCGGGCAAGCGCCGCTTCACTTACCGCCACGTGCGATGGCTGGCGCGGCATCATGGAATCCCGCTTGAGTTTCCGCCGGCGCATCCGTTCAATCCGCTGCGCGCGCTGCGGCTGGCGATCGCGCTCGACAACCGCCGCGACGCGATCGCCCGCATTTTCCGTTTCATCTGGCGCGAGGGCCGCTCGCTCGACGATCCCGCCGGCTGGAGCGCATTGACTTCCGACCTGGGAGTCGCCGATGCCGATCGCGCAATCTCGGCACAGGCGGTCAAGGACGAACTGCGCGCGAACGGCGAACGCGCCAAAGCGCTCGGCGTGTTCGGCGTACCGACTTTCGCGATCGACCGCGAATTGTTCTGGGGCTTCGATG
>CAZEAX010000636.1:0-2556 GCA_964510405.1 uncultured Streptomyces sp.
TCGCTCGCCGCGGCCTTCGTTTTCATGGTGACGCTGGTGCTGGCGGCCAATCTTTTCGCCGACGCGGTGCGCGACGCATTTGATCCGCGCGTGCGTACGCGCGGCTTGCCGCTTGCCGTGTTGCTCAAAGCGCGCGGCGCGACTACCGCCGGAACGGAGCAGGCATGAGCGCGCAACTGCTGGAAATTCGGGATCTGTCGACCTGGCTCGTCAGCAACGACGAGATCGTGCGCGCGATCGACGGCTTGTCGCTGGAAATCGATCGCGGCGAAACGTACGCACTGCTCGGCGAATCGGGTTGCGGCAAGTCCATGACGGCGTTGTCCATCATGCGGCTCCTGCCCGATGCGGGCCAGGTCGTCGGCGGCACGGTGAAGCTGGCGGGCGTGGATTTGCTGACGAAACCGGAAATCGCGATGCGCGATATTCGCGGGCGGCGCGTCGCGATGATATTCCAGGAACCGATGCTGAGCCTGAACCCGGTGATGCAGATCGGGGCGCAAATCGCCGAGACGCTGCAACGGCATACCGAGCTGGCGGGTGCGGCGCTCGACGCGCGCGTGCTCGAGCTCTTGAACGCGGTCGGCATCCCGGATCCGCCGCGCCGGCGCATCGAATATCCGTTCCAGTTGTCGGGTGGAATGAAGCAGCGGGTGATGATTGCGATCGCGCTCGCGTGCGGCCCCGAATTGCTGATTGCCGACGAGCCGACCACCGCGCTCGATGTCACGATCCAGGCCCAGATCCTCGACTTGCTGCGCGAGTTGCAGAAAAAAGCCGGCCTGTCGGTGCTGCTGATCACGCACGATCTCGCGGTGGTCGCCGAAATGGCGCAGCGCGTGGCCGTCATGTATGCAGGCGAAATTGTCGAAACGGCGTCGCGCGAGCAATTCTTCGGCAGGCCCGCTCATCCCTATTCGCGCAAGTTGTTCGATTCGCTGCCCGGCAACCATCGCCGCGGCGATACGCTTGCGGTGATCCGCGGCAGCGTGCCGCCGCTGACGCGCGAGTTTACGTGCTGCCGCTTCGCGGATCGTTGCGATTTCGCGTGGGATTTGTGCCGCACCGCGGTGCCGCCCTGGTACGAGTTCGGTGACGGGCAGGGCGCGCGGTGCCATCTGTACGGTGAGTATGAAGGCGGCCGTCGCGCGGCGGCCGAGTTGCAGCGAAACCCGCCGCCGGCCCATTCCTCGTCATCCATAGTGCAGCCTGCCGCGGCGGCGGGACCGCTATTGCAGGTCAGCGACCTCAAGGTCCACTTTCCGATCCGCACTGGCGTGTTGCAGCGCGCGACTTCGCACCTCAAGGCGGTCGACGGGGTGTCGTTGTCGATTGCCGCCGGGCGCACGTTGGGCCTCGTCGGCGAATCGGGCTGCGGCAAAACCACCGTCGGCAAGGGCATCCTGCGGCTGGTCGAGCCGACCGGCGGCCGCGTGTTGTTCGCCGGCGAAGATCTGGCGCGACTGACGCGCGCCGAGATGCGCGCCAAACGCAGTGAGGCGCAAATCATCTTCCAGGACCCGTATGCATCGCTTAACCCGCGCATGCGGGTGACGGAGATTATCGAAGAGGGGATGGCGGCGTTGGGCATCGGCCGCAATTCGACCGAGCGCGCGCGCCGCATCGACGCGCTGCTCGACGAAGTCGGGCTCGCGCCCGAGATGAAGCTGCGCTATCCGCACGAGTTCTCCGGCGGACAGCGCCAGCGGATCGCGATTGCGCGTGCATTGTCGGTCGAGCCGAGATTGATCGTGTGCGACGAACCGACGAGCGCGCTCGACGTGTCGGTGCAGGCGCAGATACTCAACCTGCTCAAATCGCTGCAGGACCGCAAGGGGCTAGCGTATCTCTTCATCACGCACAACATCTCGGTCGTCGAGTTTCTCGCCCATGATGTCGCGGTAATGTATCTCGGGCGTATCGTCGAGGCCGGGGCCGTCGAGGAAGTGCTTAGATCACCGCAGCACCCGTATACGCGAGCGCTGCTATCGGCAGTCCCGGTAATCGACCCGGCGACCCGGCGCGAATTTATCCGCCTGCAGGGCGATCTGCCGTCACCGGTTCATCCGCCGGCGGGTTGTTATTTCCATCCGCGCTGTCCGCAGGCGATGCCCGAATGCGCGGCGACGTATCCGGAACGCACGCAATTGTCCGCGACGCGCGCGGTGCACTGCCACTTGTACAAGACCGGCAAGTAACCCGGCGTCCGGGTCAGCGCGGTTTCTGCGCCAATACCACTTTCTTGCCGCTTTTGGTGGCGGCGGTTTTTTTGACGGCGGGCGCGCGCTTGATCGTTTTGTGCGCAGCTTTCGCGGTGCCGGTCTTGCGCGATGCGTGTTTGGCGGATTTTTTCGGCGCGCGCGCCACGGTCACGGCGGGGGCTGGCAGGTCCGGCAGATAGGGGGTGGCGCTAGCGCTGGCGCCCGCGGGGACCAGCAGCGTCGCGCCGGCGCCTGCGCCGCGCTTCGGTGCGATGCCGTTAACTTGCTTCAACTGCGCAACGGTCATGTGGTAACGCGCCGCAATTTTATCGATCGTTTCGCCGGGCTTCAACTT
>CAZEAX010000637.1:0-2528 GCA_964510405.1 uncultured Streptomyces sp.
CCGATGCTCAATGCAACGAAGCCGATCATCAAAGCGATATAGAGAACGTCCATTTCGTTGTCTCCTGGAACAAATTTGAAACTGGAAAAAATCAACTGCCGGAAATATAAGCGCGGCTGTATAAAAACGCCGTATAGAATAGGTGCGAACACATAAAAATGGCGTAAAGACTGCACTACGGAACCCTAATCACAACCGCGCATACAGCTCGGGCAAATTGCCCGATTACCTGCTGCCCGCCCATGTTCCGCGTTTCACTCTAGCCCTGACGCAAGCAGTGAGATTGACCTAGATCAAGCCGATTGCATGGCGATCTGCCGGCCGGTCATCCAATTGTAATAATACGAATCGCACAAGCTGCTGTTAATGCAACCGATTGTCGCCGAGCCATGCAATTCGAAACAACTACGCATCCCGTCACGCGGGACCAGTCAGCGCGAAGAACATGCTGCCGTCATCGCGCGGGCGGCCCTCAAGGCCTATCGTCGACATGTACCACCAGCACGGGCACGCGGGCTGCCCGGGCGACCAGTTCGGCATCGCTCTTGCGAAACATGCGGCGCAATCCGGAGCGAGCGCGCCTGCCGATGACAACCAGGTCCGGCCGAAACTTATCGACGTCCGCGAGGATCGCGCTTGCCGCGCGGCCGCTCGCGAACTTGGACACCGCCTCATCGACTTCGACGCCCTGCTTTTGCGCGAACGCGCGCGCCCGGTCGAGTATCGCTCCGCCTTTTTTCAACATCGTGTCGCACAGTTGCGCGGCGCCATAACCGCCAAGGCTGCTCCCCGCGACCATGCGTTGGTCGATCACGTGGAGCAGCCGCACTTTGGCCCCGTGCTCCTGTGCCAGTTCAACCGCCTCATGCAGCCCCGCGGCGGACGCATGACTGCCGTTTACCGGAACGAGGATGCGCTTATACATGGCTTGCCCTGATTCTGCGCGTTAACTCCCGGATGCCGCGCCCGGTCCACGTAAAGGCTGCGCGCGTATCCGCAACGACCCGGATAACGCCATCCGCGATCTGGTTCGCTTGGCGCAGATGCGCATTGGCGCGCGCCCGATTTCTTGCGCTCAGGCGAACACCGCCCAATTGATCGGCCACTCCCGATCCGTCGTTCATTTGCCCGAAGATACGTTTCATATCGAAATCTCCTTGATTCAGATTGATACCTACATCGCAAATATAGGTACGGCAACGTAAAAACACCGTAAAGATTGCGCGGGCAAACATAAAATCGCCGTAAAGAATGAGCCTTCCGCGGGCTCGAAGTGGAATTGCGTTGACGGGCTCGGCTGGCCGTGCGCTTGGCGGGCACCGCAGTGCCCCTTGTTTATTCGGTGTCGACTTCGCGCTCGAACTCATGCGCCAAGGCGCGCCCAGCTCGAGTAACATATCAAGTGATCTCTGCTATGCCGATCCCGCAGTCCCCAGATAGCGCAAGCTGTCGGCGAGAAAATGCGGCCCGTCGTTTGAACGTATCATCGTGCCAACCCCTTCGCTCGTGAGTACTTCGAGCAACAGTGCGCTGGGTACGCGACCGTCAATGATGTGGACGGACTTGACGCCATTTTTCACGGCATCAAGCGCCGAGCCGAGTTTTGGCAGCATGCCGCCGTGAATGGTGCCGTCGGCGAAGAGTCTCTCGATCTCGTCCGCCGTGAGACCGGTGATCAGCTTGCCGTCCTTGTCGAGAACGCCCGGCGTGTTGGTCATCAGGACCAACTTTTCCGCATGGAGCGTTTCCGCGAGTCTGCCTGCGACGACGTCGGCGTTGATGTTGTATGCCTCGCCCTCCGGCCCGACCCCGATGGGCATCACGACCGGGATGAAGCCCCTGGACTGGAGCAGATCTATGAGTTCGGGGTCGATCCGTTCGATCTCGCCGACCAGACCGAGGTCGGTTCCGTCTTTTTCATTGCCCTCGGGCGGCAGCAGCATCTTCTTCGCATGAATGAAGTGTCCGTCCTGGCCGCTGAGACCAACCGCTTTGCCGCCATACTGATTGATGAGGCCCACGATTTCCTGATTGAGTTCGCCGACGACCATCTCGACGACATTCATTGTTTTGTCGTCGGTTACGCGCATGCCCCTGCGGAATGTGCTTTGGATACCCATTTTTTCGAGCAAATCGGTGATCTGCGGGCCGCCCCCATGGACGACGATCGGGTTCATCCCGACGAGCTGCAGCATGGCAACGTCGCGCGCGAAACTGGACTTGAGCGCGGGTTCCGTCATCGCATTGCCGCCGTACTTGATGACGAAAGTCTGACCGTGGAAGCTTTGGACGTAAGGCAGTGCATCAGCCAGGATTCTGGCCTTTTGGACCGAGGTAACCGGAGGAATGGACATGCGTGCGGCCCTCAGGATTGCGGCCAGGCGCTAAACAGTTGACACACCTCGCCCGGGGCTTCGCACATTCTAAGTTGCTCGCGAAAGCGCCGGTCGCCGAACATTTGCGCGGACCAGGCCAGGAGTTGCAAATGTTCGTCGGTCGCTTGTTCAGGCACCAGAAGAATAAGCATG
>CAZEAX010000638.1:0-2522 GCA_964510405.1 uncultured Streptomyces sp.
GCATGGGCGCCCCAGCCGGGACCGCAAACGGAAGCCATAACGGCCGATTGGTGTCCTGAGCTTTTTCATGGCGGCGCGGCGGGCGGCGGCAAGTCGCGCCTCCTGCTTGGCGACTTTCTGCAGGACGTCGCTCCAGTAAGCGACGAGCTTGCGATCCATGCCGGGCGGCCCGTACAACGCGCTCCAGCCGATGATGCGCTCGAGCTGCGGATAGCCGACCTCCTTGGCCGTCGGCACATTGGGAATTTCCTTGTAACGCTCGGGCGTGGTCGTCATCAGCGCGCGCAGCTGCCCGGATTTGATAAACGAGAGCGCAGTCCCGATATTGGTGCAATTGATGTCGACTTCGCCCGACAGCAGCGCGACCGTCGCGTCGCCGCCGCCCTTATAGGGAATCTGGATGCCGCCGTCTTTGCCGAGCTTCAGGATGTCGAACAGCATCTGCGGCCCCATCTCGTGGATGGTGCCGACGCCGGCGGTGCTGTACTTGAGGCGGCCGGGATTTTTCCTGATGCCTTCGACGAGTTCGCCGAATGTCTTGTACGGTGAATCGGCACGCACCGCGCATACATAGGGATTCAATTCGAGCAGTCCAAGGAACGTGAAGTCGTTCCACTTGTACGAGAGGTCGGGTTTCAACGCGGGCAGCGTCGCCTGCGAGCCGACGCGCGCCAGCAGCAGCGTGTAACCGTCGGGGTTCGCTCTCTTCACGTATTCGGAGCCGATCGCGCCGCTCGCGCCGACCTTGTTGAGCACGACGCCGTTCTGCCCGGTGTACTTGGGCAATACCGAAGTGAGGTTGCGTGCAGCAAGATCGGAATCGCCGCCCGCGGTGAACGCAGCGACCACCAGGATGGGTTTGTTGGGATACTGCGCTTCTGCGTTCGTTGCAAGCGCGACCAACATAACCACGCCTGCAAACCAGCACGCGCGAGACCACCATCGGCTGGCAGCGATCATTTGAACTCCTCCGTGTTTTATTTTCGCCGCCGTCGATCAAATCCGGGCGGCACTCGCGACAACGATAGCCTAAATCACAGGACTTCGGCCAGTCCCGCGCGGGACGCGGCCTAGACTGCGATGACTTCGATGTCGGGTTCGATCGACTTGACGAGATTTTCGATGCCGGCCAGCGTGCCCGACAACGAACTCGGACAACTGCCGCACGCGCCCTGGTAATGCACGGACAGCGTGTTGCCCGAGAGGCCCATCACGTAAAGGTCGCCGCCGTCGCCCTGCAGGTAGGGGCGAATCTGCTCGTCCAGCAATTCATTGATCCGGTCGAGCCGTTCCTGATCTGCGGGGCTCAGCTCCGCCAGCGTCGTCGCCGAAGCGGTAGTCGCGGCGGCCGTCTGCTCGTCAGCACCCGGCGCTGCGCGGATCGGTTCCGCGAGCTTGCGCTGCAATTCGTGCCAGTCCGCGCCGCCGTCCTGCGTGACCGTGATCCAGTGATCGACGTAGAACACGTTGGTCACGTGCTCGATGTCGAACAACTGGCTGGCGAGCGGGTCGTCCTTCGCCAGCTCGGCATTGTCGTACGACCGCGTGATTCCCCAGGTCAGCGGCTCCTTGAGGATGAACTTCATCGCATTCGGATTCGGCGTGCCTTCGATTTCGGCGATTTTCGGCATGGCGGTGTCTTAAGCGTCGCCGATCGGCGCGTGCATCGGATCGTCCTCGGCTTCCGTCGACGTGCTGGTGACCGAGTTCAAGGCGGCATGCAGCGTGTGCCACGGCAGGATCGCGCATTTGACGCGCGTCGGCAGGTCGCGCACGCCGGCAAACACCGTGAGCCGGCCGAGATGATGCGGCCGGGTCGCGAAGTCGAGGGTGCCCGTCGCCATGTCGCGAAATTCCCGGATCAGCGTTTCGGCCTCGCCGCGCGCCTTGCCCTTGACGGCCGCGGTCATCATGGAAGCCGACGCCTTGCAGATCGCGCACGACTCGCCGGTAAACGCAATGGCGTCGACCTTCTCGCCGTCGAGCTTGAGCGTCAGCGTCAGATGGTCGCCGCACAGCGGGTTGTGCCCCTCCGCCTTATGCGTAGCGCCTTCGAGCACGCCGAAATTGCGCGGCTTCCTGTTGTGATCGAGGATCACTTCCTGATAAAGGGCTTTGGGGTCCGCCATTATGCGAACACCTTTTGCACGTTGCGGATGCCCGCGACCAGCGCGTCGACTTCCGCCATGCTGTTGTAGAACGCGAACGAGGCGCGCGACGTGGCCGGCACTTTGAAACGCTGCATCACGGGCTGCGCGCAATGGTGGCCGGTGCGGATCGCGATGCCGTCCTGGTTAAGCAGCGTACCGACGTCGTGCGGATGCACGCCTGCGATGGCGAACGACAGCACCGCGGCCTTTTTCTCGGCGGTGCCGATGATGCGCACACCCGGCACGCCGTTGACCTGCTCCGTTGCGTAGTTCAAGAGATCGATTTCGTGCGCCGCGATCTTGTCCATGCCGACGGCTGACAAATAATCGACGGCGGCGCCGAGACCGATGGCCGCGGCGATCGGCGGCGTG
>CAZEAX010000639.1:0-2521 GCA_964510405.1 uncultured Streptomyces sp.
GAACGTGCGGCCGAAAATATTGACCTGCTGCGTGCGCTCCGCGACGTTGACGAGCGTCTGCGGCCGGAAGCGGATCCGTTCGAACACGGCGCGATTGTTCGCCAGTGTCATGTCGTCCTCGACCCCGCCCGCCAGAAATTCGTAAGCAACCCGCGGCAGGCGCTTTTTCGCGATCCGGTGCAGGTCTTCGATATTCAGCGCGGCGCGATAGGACATGGCGAACGCATTTCGCAATGGGAGAAGGCCCGCAGTATAACAAATGACTCCCGTTTCGCCGTCCCGTGCTTACAGGCGGCGGCAAGTTCGCTACAATGCCGCTTCCACTTCGTTTCGATGAGGCCGCCGCATGAAATCAGTTCCCAGAAAATCCAACGTCACGCGGCTGCGTCCCGCCAAACCGAAACTGAAGGCCGTGCGCAATCGCATCGAAGCTACCGAATGGCAGGCGCGCGTCGATCTCGCCGCCGCCTACCGGCTGACCGCGCTGATGGGCTGGACCGACATGCTCGGCACTCACATCTCGTGCCGCGTGCCGGGCACCCACGATCAATTCCTTCTTAACCCCTACGGCCTCCTGTTCGAGGAAATCACCGCATCGTCGCTGATCAAGGTCGACGTCGAGGGCAACAAGCTTTCCGAGTCGCCCTACGACGTCAACAAGGCCGGCTTCACGATCCACAGCGCGATCCACATGGGCAATCACGCCGAAGCCGTGATGCATCTGCACACCGCGTACGGCGTCGGCGTGTCGACGCAGAAGCAGGGCCTGCTGCCCGTCACGCAAATGTCGCTGACCGCACTGGGCCTCGTGCGCTATCACGATTACGAAGGCGTTGCGTTCAACCTCGACGAGCGCAGCCGCATCGTCAAGTCGCTCGGCGACGGCGGCATGCTGATCCTGCGCAACCACGGCACGCTGACCGTAGGCGAGACCATAGGCGAGATGTTCCATCGCATGTACCGGCTCGAGCGCGCGTGCAAATTCCAGATACATGCGATGACGGGCGGTGCCGAGCTCAACACGCTGCCGCAGGAAGTCGTCGACCACGCGATCGACCAGGGCCGCGAGATCTATTCCAAGGGCGGCCAGGCGGAGGGCGGCAGGCTCGTGTGGGCCGCGATGAAGAGAAAACTCGATCGCGTGGATCCCGGTTACGCGGTTTAACGCCATGCGCAAATGTATCGAACGCGCCGCACTCGCGGCGCTTTTCGCTTTGGCAGCCGGCGCGGCCGCGGCGCAAGCGAACTATCCGGCCAAGGCGATCCGCTACGTAGTGCCGTTCCCGGCCGGCGGCCCGCTCGACATCGTCGCGCGCGCAATCGGCCAGGAACTCACCAAAGCGTGGAACCAGCCGGTCATAATCGACAACCGGCCCGGCGCCGGCGGCAACATCGGCGCCGATCTCGTCGCCAAGGCGCCGGCCGATGGCTACACGATACTGATGGGCGCGGTCAGCACGCATGCCATCAATGTAACGCTCTACAGCAAGCTGCCGTACGATCCGATCAGGGATTTTGCGCCGGTCACCTTGATCACGTCGGTGCCCAACGTGCTGGTGGTGCACCCGTCGCTGCCCGTGAAAAACGTGAAAGACCTGATCGCGCTCGCGAAAGCGCGGCCCGGCCAGCTTAACTATGCGTCGGGCAGCACCGGCAGCGCCGGCCATCTCGCCGGCGAACTCTTCGACAGCATGGCCGGCGTGCAGATGACGCACATTCCCTATAAAGGCGCCGCACCGGCGGTGATCGACCTGATCGCGGGCCATGTGTCGCTGATGTTCGACAACCTCTCGTCCGCTCTGCCCAACATCAAGGCGGCGCGCGTGCGCGCCGTCGCCGTCACCACGCTAAAGCGCTCGCCGCTGCTGGCGGACCTGCCGACCATCAGCGAGTCGGGGCTGCGCGGTTTCGACGTCAGCACGTGGTTCGGCATCTTCGCGCCGGCCGGCACGCAGCCCGACATCGTAGTGAAACTCAATACCGAGATCGTGCGTATCCTGCACACCGGCGAGATGCGCGAGCGTCTGGCAACGCTGGGCGCCGAGCCGGTCGGCAACAAGCCCGACGAGTTTGCCGCCTTCATCAGGACCGAAATCCAGAAATACGCGAAAGTCATCAAGGCCTCCGGCGCGAAAGCGGACTGAGCCGCGCCGGCCATGTGCGGCAAACTGCCGGCGCCGCCGACGCAGCACGCCCGAATACCGCGGCGCGCCGCCGATAATCGTGCTACAAGAATAGCGAACGCGCCGCGTCCGCCAAGTTAAGCCCCCATCCGCCATGTATCTGATCGTGCTGCTCAATGTCATCATCCACGGTTGCCTGACCGGCAGCCGCGTGGTGATGGCGCTGTTCGCGCTCGAACTGGGCGTCAACGCGTTTTCGATCGGCATCATGATCGCGCTGTATTCGTTGACGCCGCTGCTGCTCGGCGTTTCCGCGGGGCGCGCGACCGACCGTTACGGCGTGCGACCGCCGATGATCTTCGGCGCCGTGTTGTGCGGTTGCGGCCTGATGCTGCCGT
>CAZEAX010000640.1:0-2516 GCA_964510405.1 uncultured Streptomyces sp.
GGGTGTGCTCCGGCATGCAGCGTTCATCGCCGTTTGCCACCACTTCGTTCCAACTGCGCTGCGGTGCATTCGCGTCGCCGACGACGAGGACCGTCTTCAATCGAGTTCCGGTGAGCGCCGTAGCCACGGGAAGATGGTGCTGATCAATTATGAGGTGGTCGACTTCCGCATCGTCGAGCGTGAACTGAAGTTCGCGCGTGGTGTAGCGGACGTTGATCGGTACGCAGACGGCACCCAAGCGGGCCAGCGCCAGCCATGTGATCGGCCATGGCGGGATGTTGGGCATCATCAGGGCGACGTGCGTGCCGCGGCCGATCCCGAGCGTGGTGAGACCGCCCGCCGCCTTGTTCACCATCTCGCGCAGGATGCGGTAAGTGAAAGTCTGGTCGTCGGCAATGAAATGAAGCGCCACCTCATCCGGTACAGCATCGGCGGCGGCATCGAGCAGCGCGCCTATGTTTGTCGGCAGGGGTTCGCTCTCGATCCGCTCCACGCGATCGAAATACGGTTGCAGGCTGGAGAGTATGCTCATCGACGGTTATCGTGTAGCGCCCTTCGCCCGGCAGGGAAGAGGGCTGTGCAGGAAGGACTCACCCAGTGAGGATACGGGCCTTAGTCGAGAACATGTAAAACGACAGGTTGCCCGCATTCATCTGCAGGTCTAGGAGCGGCGAGCGCGCGCGGGCGGCATTCTGGTTGAACAATGGCAACACTACCGCGTCCCGGGCGATCCGTTGCTGGGCCTCTTCCCATAATTTGATCTGTGCGGCGCTGTCAGTGCTGGCGCGCACTTTTGCGATAATGTCATCCACACCCGGCATGGCTTCGCCGTAGTTGCTGAAATTGGTGACCGTGGTTTTCTTGCCGATGGCGGCTTCCTTCGCATAGAACTGTTCCAGGTAGATTTGCCCGGTCTTTGGGTAGCGCGTCGCTTGATA
The DNA here is from genome assembly GCA_964510405.1 of uncultured Streptomyces sp. Lineage (GTDB taxonomy): Bacteria > Pseudomonadota > Gammaproteobacteria > Burkholderiales > SG8-41 > PALSA-1004. The sequence continues at coordinate 939 of CAZEAX010000640.1, forward strand.
CATCACGATCGCGTTCAAGTCTTCTCGGATCAGGCGGTGATAGGTCGGATGGTCAACCACGCGGAAGGTGAGATCGACGCCGACTTTCTTCCATTGCGCCTGGACCACCTGCATATAGGGGAGATAGGTAGGTGCGTTACTCATCGCCACGTTGACCGCGAAGCCGCTGGGGTGGCCCGCCTCGGCGAGCAGGGCCTTGGCTTTGGCGATGTCGAACGGATATTTCTCAATCTTTTCAGTGTGACCGAGATACCCGTCGGGAACGGCCGAATATTCCGGATCCGCGAGGTCCTTGCCGAGGAACGCCACGAGTTCGCTGCGGTCGGTCGCATGTGCCAGCGCGCGACGCACACGGACGTCGTCGAAAGGCTTCTTCCTGAGATTGAAGAACAGCCAGTAGGGGGTGCCGCTCTTGGCGATGTCGACCTGGAGCCGCTGGGCGCGCACGCGATTGACGATGTCCTGGCGCGCCTGCAGGTCGATCGCATGCACTTCGCCGGTGCGCAATGCGAGCTCGCGCGAGGCGTCATCGGGCATGAAGTACCAGGTGATCGAAGTCAGTATCGGCTTGCCGCCCCAGTAGTTATCGTTACGCGTCAGCACCACGCTCTCGCGCGCCTTGTAGGCCTGGAACTGGAAAGGTCCGGTGCCAATGGGCCGGGTGCGGATGTCGACGCCGGACTCGATCGCCTTCTTGCAGACGATGAAGCCAGCCTGAAAATTCACCATCCGGAGCGCGAACAGCGCGTCGGGAGTGCGCAGCACGACTTTGAGCGTATACGGGTCGTCCGCATAGACCGCTTCGACATCCTCTAGCGATTGCCGGAATGGCGAGGCGAAGGTCGTACCGGCCACCCGTTCGATCGAGAACTTGGCGTCCGCCGAGGTGAATTCGCCGAAGCCGGCATGCCATTGCACACCGCGGCGGAGATGGAACGTCCACGTCTTCTTGTCCGCGGAGCCGTCCCAGCGTTCGGCGAGGGCCGGTATGACATTGGAGGCGCCGAGAAAACCCGGCGGATAGGCCAACAGTCCCTCATAGACTGTGCGAACGATGGGGACGTTTATCGAGGTGACGGACGTATGGGGATCGACGCTCGCCATGTCGTCGAAGCCTAGAGCCACGCGGAGGTCCTGATTCGCTGCCAGCGGTTGGCCGAAAGTGACATTACTGGCCGATAAAACCGCCAACGCGAGTGCCGACTTAGTAAATGTCCGACGCGTGATCATTGCGTATACTTTTTTCGTTATATCGACATGAAGGATAGAAAATCTGTCCCCCGATTTTTAGTATCGAGGCCGTCGGCTCAGGTGTCAAGCCTGCTCGTGTACTTCGCGTTTATTCGCACCGCGGCCTATGGCGGGCAAGCCGCAGGAATGATCGCATTCGCTCCAACGCTTCCGAGCAAGAGCGTATATAGCCTCCACAATCCGCCAAGCGATGCCGAACTACAGACGAAGTTTCAGGCCCTTACTGCGCCTCAATCGGGTGACAAGCAAAGCCATGAGCTCAGTGAACGTATCTTGTCACTGGAGGACGAAAAGAACGTTAAGCGACTGATGATGCTATGCCGCCCG
>CAZEAX010000641.1:0-2513 GCA_964510405.1 uncultured Streptomyces sp.
GCGCGACACTCGGCGCACTGATTCTACGCGACTTACACGCACCTGCGCGGTCGCATCCCCGCAAGCGGGGCCCCTGCTCCACGCTGCGGTGCGCCGTCGATTCTGGCTGCAACCCTTCGGGCTGGCACGAGTTTTGGCCCATAACTTTGTCGCAAGCCACTAGCATAGAATTACTAAGCGTCGTGCCTTGCTTCGCGTTCTGAGCCAAAATCGTGACAGCGCATCGCGCGTTTCATTATGTTATGGGCTCTAAGATGCGAGACCGGGATTCGGCGACCGCAATCCCGCCGGGCCGGGTCGACGCCCGCGAATCCCACCTTCCACATCCGGGCCCTAATTTCGCATGTCCCTGACTATCGATTCGACCGGCATCGCCGCCGGGATACGTTATCTGCCGTCTCCCAATTGCGACGAGCGGCCGGCGGACGCCGCGATTGATTTGCTTGTCATCCATAACATCAGCCTGCCGCCGGGAGAGTTCGGCGGACCGGGCATCATCGATCTGTTTATGAACCGGCTGGATCCCGCGGCGCATCCGTATTACCGCGGGATCGCGCATCTCAAGGTATCGGCGCATTTCCTGGTCCGGCGCGACGGCGAAATGATTCAGTTTGTGCCGTGTGCGAAACGCGCGTGGCATGCGGGCGAGTCCGCGTGGCGAGGGCGCGAGCGCTGTAACGATTATTCAATCGGCATCGAACTCGAAGGCGCGGACGACCAGTCGTTTACGGACTGTCAATATGAAAAGCTCGCGTGCCTTACGCGGGCGCTGCAGACTGCTTATCCCAGCCTCGATATCGTCGGGCATTCCGACATCGCGCCGGCGCGCAAGACCGATCCGGGACCCTGCTTCAATTGGTCGCGCTTGCGGGAACTCGTGCGCCCTGCATGATTCGTTGATGCAACGCCAGCCTGGTCGGCAGCGCCGCGCGGCGCTCACGACTTTATTCGGATTCGGCGCGGGTCAAAAAGTGGGCATTTGTTCACGTTTCCCCGGTTCGACTCGGTAGCAGCCCGGCCTGAATCAGCGCGTCTAAACGTCGTTTTCGCAGTGCAACAGAATTGGCGCCGAGGTCGATTTGACGCCATTTTCCGGCCTTTTCCTGCTCATTTTTTAATCAGATTTTTCCCTGTTGCAACAATGCAGTCCGCATTGTTTTGCAAGTAATTACTAGGGCGTAAAAAAACCTTCAAAACCTATTGCACTCTCAAAATCTAGCCACTAGAATTAGTTCGAAGTTTCAGTTTGGACACAACATATAGTGGTTTTAGGGGCTGCGTGTAGTTACCAGCTACATAGCAGAAAAAAACTCAAAGAAATGAATGGTTAAGGAGAGACCTCATGCAGTTAGCCACCCCCATCCCAGTGCCTGATTCCATCGCGAAATTCGCCGTCGAAGAAGCGCCGGATTCCAGGCAATCCCGCTATAGCGAATACAAGATTATCCGGCGCAATGGTGCAGTGGTCGGCTTCGAACCGTCGAAGATTGCGATTGCACTCACTAAAGCGTTCATCGCCGTGAACGGCGGTCAGGGCGCGGCATCCGCGCGCGTGCGCGAGATGGTGACCACGCTGACCGATCAGGTCGTTGCCGCGTTGATGCGCCGGCAGCCGAGCGGCGGCACGTTTCACATCGAAGATATCCAGGACCAGGTCGAACTTGCGCTGATGCGCTCGGGCGAACACGAAGTCGCGCGATCATACGTTTTGTATCGCGAACAGCGCACGAAGGAACGCGTCAAGCAGCGCGAAGCGCAGACCGAAACGGTCGCCGCCCATCCGACAATTAACGTCACCGACAAGGGCAAGGTCCGGCCGCTCGATCTGGCGAAGGTCGCCGCACTCGTGCAGGAATCGTGCGAAGGCCTGGGCCGCGCGGTCGATCCCGACGTCATCATGCAGGCGACGCTGAAAGATCTGTACGAGGGCGTGCCGGTTGACGAGGTGCGCAAATCGCTGATTCTGTCGGCGCGCGCGATGATCGAGAAGGATCCCGCGTACAGCTATGTTACGGCGCGCCTGCTGTTGCATTCGCTGCGTCTGGAGACCGTCGGCGAGGAGTTGACGCAGGCCGACATGAAAACGCGCTACGCCGAAGTGTTCCCGCTGCTGATCAAAAAAGGCATCGCCGCGGAACTGCTCGACGAGCGCATCGGCAGCTACGACCTGAAAAGCCTCGGCGCCGCGCTCGATTCCAAGCGCGACTTCAAGTTCGGTTACCTCGGTCTGCAGATTTTGTACGACCGTTATTTCCTGCACGTGCAGGGCACGCGGATCGAATTGCCGCAGACGTTCTTCATGCGCGTCGCGATGGGCCTCGCGTTGAACGAGCCGGAAGACCAGCGCGAAGCGCGCGCGATCGAGTTCTACAATGTGCTGTCGTCGTTCGATTTCATGAGTTCGACGCCGACCCTCTTCAATTCGGCGACGCGCCGCTCGCAGCTTGCGAGTTGCTATCTCACGACGGTGGCGGACGATCTCGACGGGATATACGAGGCGATCAAGGAAAATG
>CAZEAX010000642.1:0-2509 GCA_964510405.1 uncultured Streptomyces sp.
ATCTGGATGGAAACGTGATGATCGGGTGCTGCGGCGGCAATCTCGGCCTGCGTCGGCCGCCGGTCCTCGACGAACTGGCGGTCGATCCAGCCGCCGGCCACAATCAGCCATGATCCTTTCGGCGCGGTCTTCGCCGCCGCCCTGATGCGGTCGAGCGCTTCTTTGAGTGTGCGCACGCCGAACCAGTGCACTTCGGTGGTGTAGCTCAAGCCTGCGCGAATAGCGTGAATGTGCGAATCGATCAGGCCTGCGATGACCGTGCGGCCGCCGAGGTCGATGACGCGTGTCGAAGGGCCGATCAGCGCGCGGATGCCCGACGAATCGCCGATCGCCGCGATTTTTCCGTCGCGCACCGCCAGCGCCTGCGCGGGCGCGCCGTCATGGATGACGAACTTGCCGTTGAGGAAAACGGTGTCGGGCGCCTGCGCGTGCGCGCTGTTGAGTCCGCTCAGCGCAAACAGCAATACCGCCGCAACGCAGGCGCGCTTTACTGGCGCTGCATCGTGCATTCGGTCTCGATGAACATCGCGTTGCCGCCCGGCGGCGTGCGACGGTTGAGCTTGGTCTGCTTGTAGCCTGTCTTCACGCAGGAGATTTGCACGTCGTCCGGCAGGACATCCTTGCTGATGTGGCCGCGGTAGAGGCCGAGCACATTCGATTTCAGCGATACGGGTTTGCCTGTTTTGGGCTGCAGCACCACCTGCGCATCGACCACCGGCGAGCCGCGCGCATCGCGCACGAAGCCGAAGTAGGCCGGCCCCGCGCCTTTGACGTCGTTGGCCGCGTCGTAGTCATCGCCGCCGGCGCGGGCCTGCATCGCCGCGGCCATGCCGATGCCCAGCGCGATGGTCAGCCCAGTTGCACGAATCAGCATAGCGACCTCTGAACGCATGAGAATGATGTTAGCGGAAACTGCCGCTGCCTTGGAGCAGGCGCGGCCGTTACCACCGCCAGTAGAACTTCAACGAATAAATCAGCACCGGCAGCAGCATTACGGGCACAACCCAGGCCAGCGCCAACGGAATTTTGCCGCGAATTTTTTCCGGCAGCAGGGCGGCGAGAAGACCGAGGATGGAAGCGCCCAGCGCCGAAGTGGCGATCCAGCCGTACCAGTACATCGCCGGACCCTCGTCGCGCCGGGGCGGCGCGAAGCCGGGATCGATGCGGTCGGTGCCGGGGTGATAGGTGAACATCGGCAATGCCGCCATGTCGCAGACCACGTAGAGAATGGCGAATGAGATGCCGAACACCAGCGCAAAGGTGCAGAATCGTGATGACACCCGTGCTGAGGTTTCGGCGGCCGTGTTCATAGCCCGAAGCCGCGCGTGTTGTTGACGACGTGCCCGGTCAAAAATGCGTACCAGCAGATCGCAGCGAGCACGACGGTCAGCCATTTGCGCGCACTGTCATAGGCCGCGTTGCGCGCGTTTTTCCAGAGATGCCAGTAGACCGGCAGCAGCCCGAGGCCGATGGTGGCAAGGTGCTCCTTCAACTCGAAGGCGCCGAGGGTTTTCCACATGCCTTCCTGTTCGATCGGGATGCGCACGTAGATCCGGTACTTGGTGTAAATCCAGCCGCCGAGAACGAAAGCGAGAACCCACAACACGCAGACCGCGCCGGCATAGCGCGGCCCCGACACCGAACGAAAATGGGTGACGAAACCGCCGGCAGCGCCGGCGCGCGGCGGCGCGAGCACCGCGGCCGCCTGATGCGTAAGCGCACCGAGCAGTGCGACCGCCAGCAGCGCGTGCACGATCGCCAGAATAGTCCAGAACGTATTGACGGAAATGTAGTCGAGTACGAAGTCCATCACGCTTCCCCGAACGGCAGCGGCGGCGCGATCACGATAATCGCGCCGCCGGGTTTTCAGTGTGCCAGCGGATCGGGCCTGAGCTGGAAATGCGCCGCCAGCGGCTTGGTGCCTTTGCCGCCTTCGATCATCCATGGCACGCGATCGCCGTTGGCGGCCCACAATCCGCGGCCCTTCCAGCCGGCGTTCGGGTCATCGATGCGGCCGTCAAAGCCCTTGGCGTAGAAGCCGAGCGGGTAGGGCACGCGGATCGACACCATCTTGCCGTCCTTGTTGAGGGCGACGAGGCCGTCCATCAAATTGGCGGTGGACATCGGAATGTCGTCGCCCAGCCCGAAGGTGTTGTGCTGGTCGACCCACGAGTAGTAGCTCGACTCCGCGCTGTTCTCGCCGATGCCCTTGAATCCCGGGCCGGGATACTGATGGAACGCCCAGCCTTCCGGACATTGATCGCCGGTCGCCTTCGGGCCGTTGAGCGGGCCCTTGCATAGCCTGCGATCGAACACGCCCATGTGGCCGCTCGCGAGCGACACCCAAACGCGGCCCTGCTTGTCGATGTCGCCGCCACGCGGTCCGAAGCCCGGAAGCGGCACGTTGTATTGCTCGGCGAGAGCCTTGTGCGGGTTCTTGGTCGGATCGATGCGAACGATCGCGCCCGGATTGCCGCGCAGCGTGCCCCACACTGAGCCGTCGGTCGGG
>CAZEAX010000643.1:0-2505 GCA_964510405.1 uncultured Streptomyces sp.
TTCGCCGTATCCGCCCCGCGCAACTCGCGTATGCGCGTGCGGCCATGCGACAGTTCACCTTCGCGCCTCTGCGTCGTGCGGGCCAACAACGCCTTCTCAAGCTGCTTTGCCACCAGCTCCACCTGCAGCGCTTTCATTCGCACTTCAAGTTCGGCCTCCTCCGCATCGAGCCGGACATGCTTGAGCCGTTCGGCAACTTCGGCGACCTCGCGCTCGCCGCTCTCCGCACGCTCCTTCTCCCAGCGCATCGTACCCATCAAAACCTCGCCGCCCGCAGTGTAGGTATCGGCCAGCGTCACGCCGGCGTCGCTCAGGATCAATTCGCGCACCTGGTTCGAATGCGCCGTGCCGCGCGACTTGACGATCGACAGGCCGCGGTTGCGCTCGCCGGCCTGCACCAGGTAATTCATGTGTATCCACGTGTCCGCGAGCGTCGAGATCTGCAGCGGCGAGCTGCCTTCGGACGGACCGAAGATCTGGTCGAGCAGCCGGGTGCACACCAGGGTGATGCCGGCACTCTTCGCCCAATCGCCCAACCGCTCGGCCACGCTGTAAGCGGTCAGATCGTTGTCAAATTTGGACCATGCGGATACCGGATCGATCACCACGCAACGCGCTTCGTGCTCGTTAGCAAGCCTCTTGATGTGCATCAGGTAAGTCTCGGCGCTGCCGGTGATGGCGCGCGCCGAAATCATGAGCAAACGCCCGTTCTTCACATAACGTTGCAGACCGATGCCGACCGAAGCGAGGTTGCGCACCACCTCCGAACAATCCGAATCAAAACTGACGAACAAAGTGCGTTCGCCGCGCCGGCAGGCCGCGGCCGCGAACGCGCCGCTCAAGGTCGTCTTGGCCGTGCCGGGCGAGCCGGTGATCAGCACGCTGGCGCCGCGGAAGTAACCGCCGCCCAGCATCGTATCGAGCCGCGCGACACCACTGGACACCCGCTCGTCGGACACATTGGTGTCGATGCGGCCCGGCAGATGCGCGGCGGCCGCCTCCAGTCCGTTTTTGCCGATCAGAAACGGCGCCTCATCTTCATCGAAACCGGAGCCGCGATACTTCTGCACGCGCAGATTGCGTTGCGACACACCCTGCGCCACGCTGTGATTGAGCATCACCGCGCAGTCCACCATGAATTGCATGAAACGGAACGGCTGCTGGGTGATGGAGTTCGTCTCGTCCGCATCGGCCTTCGCCGTGATGATGGCCGTCAGTTTGTGCGCCAGCAACCACTCATGCAGCCGGTAGATCTCGCGCCTTTTCGCCGCCGCGTCCGGCAGCAGCGCCAGTACAACGTCCAGCGCATCAAAGACGATGCGCCGCGTCCCCATTCGGCTGATCTGAGTCTCCAGCGCCGCCAGCATTCCGCCGAGATCGAAATCGCCCGCCTGCACGAGATCGGGTTTCGGCTGGGCGTCAAGGAAGAACAGGTTTTTTCGCTGCAACTGCGCGAGTTTCCAGCCAAAGCCTTCGGCATTGGATACGACACGATTCGAGGATTCCTCAAACGCGACGAAGATACCCGGCTCCTTGCCGGTCTTCGCACCCTGCACCAGGAATTGCAGCGCGAATATGGTCTTGCCGGAGCCGGGACCGCCCACCAGCAGCGTGGTACGGCCGCGCGGCAGGCCGCCACCGGTGATTTCATCGAATCCGGTGATACCGGTCAGTGCTTTTGACATTACAATCTGGCGCGCCACGGCGGCGGTCTTGAAGTGGGTGCGCGCCGCATGCAACCGGCGTCGTCACCGCAAATGCCGTCGGTCGATCTCGTAAAAAACACGCGCCGCCTCCGGTTGGTAGTGTCATGGCCGGGGCAGACTAGCTCGCGACGAGGGTCGCGGGGCGAGCGCTGGAAAACCGGCGTGGCAATATGAACATTCCGCTTTTATAACTATGGGGCTATTTCACGGCGTTTTCTGTACGCCAACGTACGTTCGATAATTGCGTATTCAGCCTTGCCGCGGCGTTTGCCATTGTCATCTCCGCGAATGGCGACAGGCCTGATTTTTGGGAAGTTCTTCAATTGGCTCAAACGTTGGGGCAGCCTCGAGACTTTCGACCGGCGCCCGGATTTGCCCGGGTTGAGGGCCGAAAAGACCTGGAACCAAGGCAGTTGTATGACTGCTATTGGAAGCGGACATCGCCAGTCACATCGGGTTGCAACTACCAAATCCAAAAATCGGCCGGGCTGCAGACCAGTCGATCTCCGGCATCGATAAACGGCACGAGTTTCACCGCGATGTCCGGCGGCAGCGCCTTCGCGCACTGTGTGACCGGGTCGAGCAACACCATCACCGCTTCGGCCACCGACACGCACTTGCCGTCCTTAACATGCGCTGCGCGAATAACATCGACGTGTTGCGGATTCGTTTGCTCACGAGTCTCACTTCGACTTCGCCACCGGCGATTGCACGTACGAACGGCGCGATCGCGAAATCGCGCCGTTCACCTGCCCGGACTTGCCGCAGTCTGGTTAGTTGCCGACCATCACCGTTACCC
>CAZEAX010000644.1:0-2504 GCA_964510405.1 uncultured Streptomyces sp.
TGGCGCGCCCGGCCCGATTCGAACGGGCGACCTTCGGCTTCGGAGGCCGACACTCTATCCAGCTGAGCTACGGGCGCTGTATGGATTGCGCACCAAGGGTGCACAACAGGGCGTCAAGCATAGCGGTTTTCCCCCGTAGCGTCCAACCCGCGGGCGTGTCCGCGTTTTACGGTGCGCGTCGAATGCCGTTATAATGTGCGCCTTTCCAACGCCTTGCCGCAGGGAATAGTCATGAGCGAAGTTCATAACGAGGAACATTCCTCGCCGATCAAGACGCCGAAGCAACTGATCACGGTCATACTGCTGTCGTTTCTGGTGCCCATCATCCTGATCGTCATGCTCTCGCAATTGATCACCACCGGTGCCGGCCCGCGCAAAGACACCCAGGGTGTTACGTCCGAAGAAGCGGTGGCTTCGCGCATCAAGCCCGTCGGCCAGGTCGAAGTGACGGATCCCAACGCGCCCAAGGTCGAGAAGACGGGCAAGGAAGTTGTGGATGCAGTGTGCAGCGCGTGCCACGCGACGGGCGCCCTCAATGCGCCCAAGATTGGCGACAAGGCGTCATGGGCGCCGCACCTGGGCGCCGGACTCGAGCACCTGACGCAAAACGCGATCAAAGGCATACGCCAGATGCCTGCGCGCGGCGGCAATCCGGATCTGACCGATACCGAAATCGCGCGCGCGATCGTGTTCATGGCCAATCAGTCGGGCGCGAGTTTCAAAGAGCCCGCCGCCAAACCGGCGCCGGCCGCGGCGGATGCCAAGGGTCAAGCCAAATAGCCCTGCCTCGGCAGTCACACAAGGCGCAGACAAGTCTGCGCCTTTTTTATCTGTGCGCGCTACGCCGCATCCACGCGCCAGCGAGGCTGCCATGAAAATATTACGCGGCGGATTCCTGCTGCTTGCCTGCGTCGCGTCCGCTGCTTACGCACAAACGACACCGCCGGATTATCCAGTCAAATTCGTGCGCTTCCTCGTGCCGTATGCACCGGGCGGCAGTTCCGACGTGCTCGCGCGCACGCTCGGGCAAAAACTCGGCGCATCGCTGGGCCAGACGTTCGTCGTCGACAACCGGCCGGGCGCGGGCAGCATGGTCGGCACCGATATCGCGGCGAAAGCAACACCCGACGGCTACACGATCATTCTGTCGGACATGCCGCACACGATCAATCCGAGCATCTACGCCAAAGTGCCGTACGATCCAATCAGGGACTTCGCGCCGATCACGACGGTCGGCGTGTCGCCGATGTTCCTGTTCGTTAATCCGGCAGTCAAGGCGCAGAACGTCAGAGAATTCATCGCGCTCGCGAAAGCGCAGCCGGGCAGGATCTCGATCGCATCCGGCGGCACCGGCGCGACGACGCACCTGATGGCCGAACTACTGCAAACCCACGCCGGCATCAAGTTGACGCACGTTCCCTACAAAGGCGCGGGACCCGCGCTGACCGACGTCGTCGCCGGCCAGATTCCGGCGACTTTCACGTCGATGGCGACCGCGGCGCCGTTCGCGCAATCCGGACGCCTGCGCATACTCGGCGTCACCAGCGCCAGGCGCCTCGCTGCATTTCCGGACGTGCCCACTTTCGAGGAAAGCGGCGTATCCGGCATGATCGTCGAGCATTGGTGGGGCGTCATGGCGCCGGCGGGCGTGCCAAAACCTGTCGTCGACAGGCTGCATGGCGCGATCGTCATCGCGGTGAATTCCCCGGACGTGCGCGAACGCTTCAGCGTGCTGGCGGTGGAACCGCGCACGAACGCGCCGCAGGAATTCCGCGCGCTGCTCGAAACCGACGTCAAGCGTTGGGCCAAAGTGGTCAAGGACGCGGGTATCAAGGTCGAATAGCCGTTGTCGCGCCGAAACCGTATTCCTCAATCATGACCGACACCCTGCTGTCTGCGGCATTGTCCGCGCTCGCCGCTGATGACGAATTGCAGCGTGATTTTGCAACGCTGTGCGATTTCGGCGGACGGCGCGCGGGAACTGCATCCGAACAAGCAGCGTTAAAATTTGCGCTCTCCCGCCTTGCCGCGATCAATCCGGCCGCCGCCATCCAACAAGTCGCGTATGCGGGGTGGCGTTGTTCCGGTGCGACACTGGCTCTCGCCGACGGAACCAAACTCGCGTGCAATGCGTTGCTGGGCGCGGCGTCCACGCCCCCGCCGGGTATCGATATGGAAGTCATAGACCTGGGTCGCGGAACGCCGGAAGATTTTGCGCGGCACGCGCGCGCGATCGCGGGTCGCTGCGTGCTCGTGCGCCACGAATATCCATTCTCCGCCGTGCACGTACATCGGCGGCGCAAGTACGGCTGGGCAATGGAACACGGCGCGGTCGCGTTCATCATCGCCAATCCGCTTCCCGCTGCGGGCCCGGTGTCGGGCTCTTCGGGTCGCGGCGGAGCCGCCGGGATCCCGGCGGTCGCGACCGATTTCGAATCCGCAGCGCGCCTTGCTGCGAGCAGCGGCAAGCACGCGCGCGTGCATCTGCATCTTGTTAGCGAAGA
>CAZEAX010000645.1:0-2492 GCA_964510405.1 uncultured Streptomyces sp.
AAACGGTTGGAGCATAGTCCGCGGGATGCCGGGCGGGATGCAGCGCTCCGCCGGCATCATGGTCAACTACGTTTACCGGCTGGCCGACGTCGAAAAAAATCACGAGGCGTTCGTGCACGAGCATGAAATCGCCGCGTCGCACGAATTGAAAAAGCTCGCGCGCGACTGCGTGCTGGCGGCGCCCGCGGCCCGCGCCTGACCGCTTCTGCTCCTGCATTTCACTCGCGTCGGCGGCGCGGGCAAGGTAACATACCGCGCACTATGGAAATCACCGGCGAACAAGTCATACCCAAACCGCAGCAGGAGACGTGGGACGCGATCTGCAATCCCGCGGTGCTGCAAGTCTGCATCCCGGGCTGCGAGACGATGGAAAAAATCTCGGACTCCGAATTTCATCTGACGATGTCGGCCAAGGTCGGCCCGGTCAGCGCGAAATTCAAAAGCAAGATCACGCTGACCGACGTCGACGCGCCGAATGCTTACACGCTGATCTTCGAGGGCCAGGGCGGCGTCGCCGGTTTCGCCAAGGGCGAAGCGCGCGTGACGCTCACGCCGGCCGGCGACAACACAACGCTCGGCTATGCCGCCAAGGCGACCATCGGCGGCAAACTCGCCCAAGTCGGCTCAAGACTGGTCGACGGCGTCGCCAAGAAGCTCGCCGAGCAGTTCTTCACCAAGTTCAACGCGCACGTCACGGCGCAGGCGTCCTGACGCGCGCCGCTCGCCGCAACCGGCGGCGGTGACGGACACGGTTATTCCCTTTACGATATGGCCTGCATAAAGGCGGGAGACGCGCACCCGTGACACTCGGCAGACTCGCACTCATCGCAGCGCTCGCCATCGGCGGCTACCAATACTGGCACTCGCACCGCACGCATGCGCCAGCCGTCGGCGCCACCGCCTCGATGGACCATGCGTGGAACGCCTACGGTTACCAGATAACGCCGCTGGAGAAATTCGACTTCGAAGCCCGCGTACTTCGCTCCGAGCATTACTCGATGGACCGCGAAGCGCAGTTGGCGCCGGTCGATCTCGCGCTCGGCTGGGGCCCGATGGCCAACCCGTCGATTCTCGACAAAGTCACCATCACCCAGTCGAACCGCTTTTACTACTGGCACGTCGACGAATGGCCGATTCCGCGCCGCGACATCGAGGTCAACAGCGCCAACATGCACATGGTGCCGGCAAACGCCGAGGTCGAACGCACGCTGCGCTCGATCCACTCCGGACAACACGTCACGTTCTCGGGTTACCTGATCGAAGCGCGCGCGCCCGACGGCTGGCATTGGAAGAGTTCGCTAACCCGCGAAGACACGGGCGCGGGGGCTTGCGAGCTGGTTTGGGTGGAAAGAATTGCAGCCGACTAAATCCTCGCCACAGAGGGCACAGAGAACAAATTAGGGTACGAATGGAATGTGGTGGAGGCGGTGCTCAACCTCGTAGGTACGTAAAGATCGACGACCACACTTATGACATAACGGTGTTCGTGACCCGCATTCGGATTCCGTCCGAGCTATCTAATGAACAGGACTCCATATTGGCGTTAGCAGTCGAAGCATTTGCAGTTGAATTAGGGTTCTCGACTTCTAGGAAACTGGCCGTCGAGTTCAACTTGTGATCATTTGTGATCTGTAATCAACGCTTATAGTCTACCAATGGAAACGTTGCCGCCTAACCCATCAGTGAACGCGAACGCGCGCGAACCGAAGGTGCCACGCACAGATCGCACCGCGCGCGTCGGTTACTGGAAACGTTGGGGCGAGAAAATTGCCGTGAACTGAAATCTGCTTCCCGCCTCTAATGGAGCAGAACGCCCGCAATCAAGTTGGAGCAAGCTATGCAAGTTACGATCACCTACTGCGCCGCCTGAAACTATCTGCCGCAGGCTGCCGGTCTGGCAGCTGACATCGAGCGCGCAGTCGGCACCAAGGCCGAACTCGTCAAAGGCGCGGCCGGAGTGTTCGACGTTACGGTTGACGGCAGATTGATTTATTCCCGGCATCGCACCGGCCGCTTTCCCGACGCCTCGCAGATCATCGGGCAAATTCGCAAGCCCGGCTAACCGTTAAACCGGCGCTCTGCGCGCGCGGCGGGCGGCGCCTCAGGTAGACTACGCATCTTGAGGGAGGGACGATCATGCTCAAAATCTGGGGCCGCACGAATTCCATCAACGTGCAGAAAGTTTTGTGGTGTTGCGGCGAACTCAATGTGCCGTTCGAGCGCATAGACGCCGGAATGCAGTTCGGCGTCAACAACACGCCCGAGTACAAGGCAAAGAACCCGAACGGGCTGATTCCGCTGATCGACGACGACGGCTTCGTGCTGTGGGAATCGCAGGCGATCGTCCGCTATCTCGCGCGCAGGCACGGCCTCGGCTCGCTGTGCCCGGCAGACGCGCAGGCGTGCGCGGACGCCGACCGCTGGATGGACTGGAACGCAACCACCGTGTGGCCGAACTTGCGGCCGGTGTTCTGGAACCTCGTGCGCACGGA
>CAZEAX010000646.1:0-1163 GCA_964510405.1 uncultured Streptomyces sp.
AATAGCGCTACAATACAAAGACTCGGCTATGAGCTCATTCAATATCCTCTACGTCGTTGAGAAGATCGCCGCGCTGTTTGCAGGGACGAGCGTGTCGTCCTTGCAATCGGATGTACTAACCTACGCGCAATACGCCGAGTGGTGGGCGCTTGGCATCTCGGTCGTGCTTCTCATTGGTTATATTCCGCTGCGTTTGCTCGGCGCGGAAGAAGAACACCGCCTGCATCATATGCGTACGGAGGCGGAACTCGCTGCCCATGGTGCCGCGCACACGACGGCGAAGAATCCGCGCTTCGAGGCTGCGGTCGCACTTGCCAATTCGTCACAGGAGGGCGACTGGCGCCGCGCGATCATCGAAGCGGACAGCCTGCTTGCCGACCTGCTTCGTAATCGCGGCTTCGTGGGCGATGACATCGGCGAGCAGTTGAAGGGTGCGAGCACATCGCATTTTGCCACGCTCGATCTGGCCTGGGACGCGCACCGCATGCGAAACCGCATCGCGCATGAAGGAGAACAGCTTGTCCTGACCTCCCGCGATGCGCTCGCAACCATGGATCAGTACCGCCGTGTGTTTGAAGAATTCAACTATATCTAGTCCGTTGACCAAAATACTATTTCTGGTAGAGTGTCCTCATAAGGGCCAGAGACAGTGGGTTTCGCGAAAGCGAAGTAATGCAGTAAGCGACTGCCGAGGTCGAATCAAAGCCCTTTAATGGGCATTTTCTATGCCCGGTAGAAATTATGGCAATCACCAAACAGAAGAAAGAAGAGATCATCGAGAAGATGCGCGGCATCGTGAAGGACTCTTCGACGCTCGTATTCGCGAGCTTTAAGGGTCTCTCAGTCGCGCAGGCAACCGAGATGCGCCGCGCATTGCGCGCGCAGGAAGTCGGCTATACGGTCGCCAAAAAGACGCTCATCAAGCGGGCGATCAGCGAGCTCAAGCTCGACGGCGAAATGCCGGAGATGGCCGGCGAGATCGCACTTGCCTACGGCGTCGACGAGTTGGCGCCCGCGCGTGAGGTCGGCGAATTCGTGAAGAAGTTTCCTGCGCAGCTCAGCTTTGCTGGCGGCGTCTTTGGGGGACGTTTGATCGATGCGGCAGGGATACAGGCCATCGCGGCAATTCCGCCTTTGCAGACCTTGCGTGCGCAGTTCGTCCA
>CAZEAX010000646.1:1263-2472 GCA_964510405.1 uncultured Streptomyces sp.
TATGTCTGAAAAATTCAACGACTTGATCGAGCAGGTCGAAAAACTTTCGGTTCTCGAACTCAACGAGCTCGTGAAGACGCTTGAGGAGAAATGGGGCGTGTCAGCGGCAGCCGTCGCCGTCGCGGCTCCGGCTGCGGGCGGTGCAGCAGCGGAAGAGAAGTCAGCGTTCAATGTTCACCTGACGGATGCCGGTGCCCAGAAGGTGCAGGTCATCAAGGCGATAAAGGAGGCGCTGGGTCTCGGTCTCAAAGAAGCAAAAGACCTCGTTGACGCGGCCCCGACCGTGCTTAAGGAAGGCATGAAGAAAGAGGATGCCGATAAGTTCAAGGCGGCCATTGAGGCAGCCGGCGGCAAAGTCGAACTGAAATAGGTTTCAGGTTATAGGTGTTAGGTTTTAGCTACAAACCAAGCACACAACACAAAGCGCGCGGCCTCCGGCCGCGCGCTTTGTGTATGCGGCGATCTTTCTGTCCGGTGTCAATACTTTGCGAAACGTCTTGCCTCGCCATACAATACAAGTGCCCGCAGGACCCTTTTTCAGCATCCCGCATCCATGGTAAAAAAAACCTTTCAAGACCCGTTCGTCAAACTCTTCGGCTCGGTGACGCGCGTTCGACTCCTGCGTTTGTTCTTGTTCAATCCGAAAAAGACCTTTACCGCGAGCGAGGCAAGCGAGCGCGTTCGTGCGCCGCAGCGCGAAGCAAGCCGCGAACTTCAGATCCTCGTTGCGGCCGGGCTTTTGCGTGCCGGCCGAGGAGCGAAAACCCGTTTTTCCGTCGATGAGCATTTCCCCTATTTTTCTTCGCTTCAGCAAATGCTTCTGCACGCGCCACTGCGCGGCAATGACGTGTACAGCCGCATGCGCGCCACCGGCGTGATCAAGCTCGTTATACTCGCGGGCATTTTTACGGGCGAATTTGAAAATCGCCTCGACCTATTGGTAGTAGGGGATCGCATCAATGAGCGGCGCTTGCGTACCGCCATCAAGCTGCTCGAAGCGGATACCGGAGCCGAAATACATTACGCTTCGCTCGCCACGCCCGATTTCCAGTATCGCCTGACCGTGTCCGACCGCCTGCTGCGCGACGTATTCGACTATCCGCACCGCATCGTCTTCGACAAGCTCGACATGGGCCTCAAATGATTTACGCAGATAAACGCAATAAGCCACGCAGATGAACGCGGATAGACATCTGCGTTCATCTGCGG
>CAZEAX010000647.1:0-2471 GCA_964510405.1 uncultured Streptomyces sp.
ATATAACCGCGGTAAAGTGCGCCGGCGATTTATACGGCACCGACAGGAACGTGACGCCGGTATCGCCTTCGAGCAGCGCGCCCGCGAGGTGAGTCGCCGAGCCGACGCCCGTATGCGAAAACGAAATATGCCCAGGCGCTTTTTTCGCGAGCGCGATCAACTCCTTCACGGTTTTCGCCGGCACCGACGGATGCACGACCAGCATATAGGGCTGCGTGCCGACGAGCGAGACCGGCGCGAAATCTTTCACCGGATCGTACGGGAGTTTTTTGAACAGGCTCGGGTTGATCGCCACCCCGCCTGTGGTGCCCAAGTACATAGTGTAGCCATCGGGCGGCGACTTCGCAGTGATCTCCGCGGCAATGATGCCGGACGCACCCGGCCGGTTGTCGTAGATGAGAGGCTGGCCAAGCGCAGTGCCAAGCTTGTCGCCGACGACTCGCGCGACCACGTCGGTGCTGCCGCCGGAGCCGCCGGTTATGACGAAACGGATGGGTTTTGCGGGATAGTCCTGGGCAAAGACCGGACTGGCGACGAGCGCGCTAAGTATCAATCCGCATGTGAAAGTAAGCTGCGACAGGACCGCTCCTCCTTTTGACATTATTCATATTCACTATGCCGACACAATCAAGTTCCTTCCCCTTGAAGGGGAAGGACAGGATGGGGATGGGTATCTAGCATGCACGAATGCAAATTACCCATCCCCACCTCGATCCTCCCCTTGTCCCCCAAGGGGATTTCCGCTGGGCAAGGGGAGGATGAGTAATGCTCTTCGCGAACTATTGATCGCTCGGATCGGTGTTCAGCATGCGATCCGACTTGAGCACGATTTTTTCGGCCTTCAGCGCTTCGATATCTTTGGCCGAGTAGCCGAGCGTCGCGAGTATGGAATCCGTATGCGCGCCGAGGCCGCCGGGCTGCTCGCGCACTTTGAATTCCGCGGTGCGCCCCATGGTAATCGGCAGCTTGGGCACCTTGAACGGCTTGTCGCCGACTTTCAGGTGCATCCAGTGCCCGCCTTCGTTCATATGCTTTTCGTTCACGAGATCGAGCGGCGTGTTGACCGGCGAGAACGGCACCAGCGCCTTATACAGGCGTTCCGCGATGTCGTCGTAATCGAGTTTCGCAACCGCTTCAGCCACGCGCTCGTTGATGCGCGGCTTGTGCGCGCCGCGTTTCTTGTTGCTGTTGAACTCGGTCGAATCACGCCAGTCGGTAAAGCCGAGCGCGTCGCATAATCCTGTCCAGTGACGGTTGCCCGTCACCGCAATGAAAATATCGCGGCCGCTTTTTGTCGGGAACAGGCGATATACGCCCCACCCCATGTTGGCGCCCATGCCGCTCGAGCGCGATCCGCGCGGCGGCGGGTTGACGCCGTTCATCTGCGCGCCGAACACGTACTGGCTGATCCAGAACACGATCGTTTCATAGAGGCCGGCCTCTATGTTGTCACCCTCACCGGTACTCTCGCGCCGGTACAGCGCGGCGAGTATCCCGATCACGCCGTAGGTGGCAGCGCCTATATCGGTAATGGACGCGCCCGCGCGCATCGGCTGGTCCTTGAATCCCGTCAGATAGGCGAGCCCGCCGCCCATCTGCGCGAGCTCGTCGAGAAACGGCCGGTCGCTGTACGGTCCCGGCAGGAAGCCTTTGACCGAGCAATAGATGATGCGCGGGTTGATCTTGCGCGCCCATTCGTAATCGAGGCCGAGCCGCTTGATCGCCCCCGGCGCGAAGTTGTCGAGCACGACGTCGGCCTTCGCGACCAGCTGTTCAAATATTTTCTTGCCGCCGGCTTTGCGCAGGTCGAGCGCGAGGTATTGCTTGTTGCGGTTGAACGAAAAAAAAGTCTGACCCGCGTTCGACTGGCTGCGCGCGGTGTCGCCGGTGGCCGGATGCTCGATTTTGATGACTTCGGCGCCGAGATCGCCGAGCATCACGCCGCCCGAGGGACCGGCAACGATGTGGCTCAATTCGAGAACGCGCACGCCCTCGAGCGGCAGCTTCTGCCGCGTGGGTTGACTCGCTGCTACCATGGTTATTTCGCTACTGCACGCAAGGGCGACGGCGTTGCCGTCTCGGCGGTTGCTCCGTTCAGCGATTCGGGACGCTGCCAGCTCGTGATCGGCTTTATCCACGGCGACGCGGCGCCGGCGTAGGCTTTCGGCCCGAGGATGAAATGTTTCGCCTGCGCCAGCGTTTCGATGCGGGGCATGTCCATCGCGTAGAGCTTGTCGAAATGCGGACGCGGTCCCGCTTTTGAAACGAAACCATACAGCGGGTGGCCGACGACTTCTTCCGCCATCCACACGACTTCGATCAGCTTGTAGAGGTCGACGCCGGTATAAATGCCCATCTCCTGCAGCATGTGCATGAGATCCTCGGTCGCGATCATCATCGCGGCCTGGCCCATCCCGCAATACGGACAACCGGCCATGCCGCCGATCGACGTTTGCAGGCGCATCGTGTCG
>CAZEAX010000648.1:0-2456 GCA_964510405.1 uncultured Streptomyces sp.
CAGATCGGCAAGAACGTGCACCTCTCCGGCGGCGTCGGCATCGGCGGCGTGCTCGAGCCGCTGCAGGCCAATCCGACGATCATCGAAGACAATTGCTTCGTGGGTGCGCGCTCGGAAATTGTCGAGGGCGTCATCGTCGAAGCGGGCTCGGTCATCTCGATGGGCGTTTTTATCGGCCAGAGCACCCGCATATACGATCGTGCGACGGGTAACGTCAGTTATGGACGAATACCGGCAGGTTCCGTCGTTGTTTCCGGCACGCTGCCCTCCAGCGACGGTAAATGCCAGCTGTATTGCGCCGTCATTGTCAAACGCGTTGACGCGGGTACGCGCGCCAAAACGAGCATCAACGATTTATTGCGCGGCGATTAAGTCACAGTACGCTCCAAATAAACTTCACAACCCCTTAAAAAATTGGCAAAATAGTCTTTTCACCCAGCCGCTGAACAGGGACGTAATGGGCTTACTTGACGACCTCAAGCAGCAGGCGGACTCGCTGCGCCAAAAGCAGCAGGTCACGCAAGCCGAACTCAATCAGAACCTGCTGCTTGGGCACGCCAGGCTGAAGGACGGCCTGCAATATCTCGTCGACCTTTTCAATTCGCTCAATATTATTAAGCCGGTCGTCCCCCGCTACTACTACCTGGAGGGTGGCGTCACCAAGCTTGAGAACCTGCTGCAGTGCGATTACAACTGCAACGGGCGCCGTCTCACCGTCGATCACCACGACTACATTGAAGCGATCCTGCTGCGCTTTCGCTGCGTTGGCGAAGGCTCGATCACGATCGAGAAACAGTCCGACCCCATGGTGCAGCGCCTGCGCGACCATTTGTGGACCAATGCGCTCAAATTCGACGTGAACGAGGTGCGCAATCAGCGCGGCTACGTGGAGCGCGGCATTTTCACGGTGAAATGCGAAGTGCCGGTCACCATCACGATCAGCGCCGACCTCGAGAACGCGCAAATCAAGATCGTCACCAAGAATCTCGAAAAACTCGGCGAATACGTCTACGTCTACGATTTCGACGAATTTGGCAAGGAAGTGCTCGAAGAACTCGGCAAGGTAATCATAGCCAAGCCCAATACGTTCCGCACCACCGGCCGGCGCCAGCAGGCGATGGCGACGACGACCAATACGCGCGCGCCGCGCGACGCCGTCGTCAATGCGATGGCGGCGCAGCAGGATGCAGAGCCTGGCGCGTCGGCGGAAACCACGGACGACGCCAAAGGCCTCATGCATAACATCAAGTCTCTCCTCAAGCGCTAACCGGAGACCGCCATGTTCCTCGACCCGTTATTCAAGTTGATGGCTGAAAAACAGGCTTCGGACATGTTTTTCACCGCCGGCGCCCCGATCCAGATCAAGATCAACGGCGTCGTGATGCCGGTCAACGCGCAGATCCTCGATCCCGCGGGGGTCAAGAAAATCGCCTACGAGGTGATGTCCGAGCACCAGCAGGAAGAGTACGAAAAAACGCTCGAGATGAATTTTGCGGTCGGCCGCGCCGATCTCGGCAGCTTCCGGCTCAATATATTCCGCCAGCGCGGCGCAGTCGCCATGGTCATCCGCTTCATCAAGCCGAATATTCCGACCGTGGAGGAGCTGAAGCTGCCGCCGGTCTGCAAAGACATCGTAATGGAAAAACTTGGCATGGTCCTGATCGTCGGCTCGACCGGATCCGGCAAATCGACCACGATGGCGGCAATGATCGATTACCGCAACGCCACCCGCACCGGTCATATCCTGACGATCGAAGATCCGATGGAATTCGTCTACAAGCACAAAAAATCGATCGTCAACCAGCGCGAAGTCGGCATGGACACCCGTTCGTACAACAATGCGCTGATCAGCGCGATGCGCGAGGCCCCGGACCTCCTGATGATAGGCGAAATCCGCGACCAGCCTACATTGCAAAGCGCGCTGCTGTTCGCCCAGACCGGCCACCTGTGCCTGTCGACGCTGCACGCGAACAACAGTTACCACGCGCTGAACCGGATCATCAATTTTTTCCCACGCGAGGCGCGCGAAGCGCTGCTGGCCGACCTTGCAATCAGCCTGCGCTGCGTCATGTCGCAACGCCTGGTGCGCGCCAAGAACGGCGGCCGCATACCCGCCGTGGAGGTCCTGCTCAACACCGCGCATATTTCCGAACTGATCAAGAACGGCGCGATGGGCGAAATCAAGGACGCCATGGAACAAAGTCTGGCGCCCGGCAGCCAGACGTTCGAGCAGGCGCTCTTCAATCTCTATTCGACCGGCCAGATCACGCTCGAAAACGCACTCGCGAATTCCGACTCCCCGACTAACCTGCATTGGCTGATCAACAACACCGGCAAGACCGCCACCGAACCGGCGCCAAGTCAGGAAGATCTGAAGTCCGGCACGCACACCACCACGGGCCAGGCCGACGATTTGAGCAGCATCAAGCTCAATCTCGACATGGTCTAGACCGCGC
>CAZEAX010000649.1:0-2430 GCA_964510405.1 uncultured Streptomyces sp.
CTCTGCGATTTTCGCGATATCGCCGGTCTCGGAAAATTCGACAAGATCGCGAGTGTGGGCATGTTCGAGCATGTCGGCCTCAAAAATCTGCCCGCCTATTTCCGCACGATCGAGTCAGCCCTCGGGGACGACGGGCTCGTGTTGAATCACGGCATCACTTCGAGCAATGCCGACAGCAGCTGGATAGGGCTGGGCGCCGGCGAGTTCATCGATCACTATGTATTTCCTGACGGCGAATTGCCGCATATCAGCCTGGTGTTGGCGGATATGGCGCGGGCCGGCCTGGAAGTCACCGATAGCGAATCGCTGCGGCGTCATTACGCGCGCACCTGCCATGAATGGGCCAGCCGCCTCGAATCCCGGCGCGACCGCGCCGCCGCTATCGCCGGCGACCGCCGGCTGCGGATCTGGCAGATCTATCTGGCCGGCTGCGCTTACGGCTTCGCCAACGGCTGGATAAATATCTATCAAGTGCTTGCCTGCAAGTCGAAAAACACGCTGGCCGCGCCGCTGCCGCTGACTCGCGACTACATGTACGCAAACTGAACGCAAAGGCTCCGGGAACAAAGGTTGACGTGCGTCAAATCGGCGCCGCCGCCGCGGCGCAAACTTCAACTTACGCCTGCGCGAGCACACGGTCATTCGCAATTTAACGGCTAAGGAGCACAATCATGCTGCACACGGAACCGGACGGTGGCGCGCTGCTTCGAACCGAAGCGCGCATGAAGATAAACGCGCCGGAAACGATCAAGCTGCCCGCCCCCGACCTGGGAAGCGGCAAATCGTTGATGCAGGCGCTGCAGGACAGGCATACGTCGCGCGAATTCAGCGCGAAGGCGGTGCCGATGACAGTGATTTCGAACTTGTTGTGGGCGGCGTTCGGCATCAACCGCGCGGGCGGCGGCCGTACGGCACCATCGGCCCACGAGTGGCACGAGATCGACGTCTATGTGGCAACCCCCGACGGACTTTACCTGTACGATGCGCGCGGCCACGCCTTGCGGCTGGTGCTTGCGCAGGACATCCGCATCAAAACCGGCTTGCAGTCATTCGTCGCCGACGCTCCCCTGAATCTCGTGTACGTCGCCGACCACTCGCGCATGGTGGAAGCGGCGGAATCGGACTGCGTCCTGTATTCAGCCGCCGATGCCGGTTTCATCAGCCAGAACGTGTGCCTGTATTGTGCCGCCGAAGGCCTCGCCACGGTCGTGCGCGGGATGGTGCCGCGCCAAGAACTCGCCAAGCTCATGAGGCTGCGTCCGACCCAGCGCGTCGTCCTCGCGCAAAGCGTCGGTTATCCCGCCGGCGCGCATTAACAATTCCACGCCATTCATGCGCTGCGCGCGCGACGGCCGACGCTTGTCACGCCAAATGAAATGAACGATATCAGCGCACCGTCTTTTCTCGCCCCGGACCGTCTCGGCTCGTGGGCGGTTTATCTTGAACAGATTAAACGGGTCACCCCTCATCTCGGGCCCTTGAGCGAGCTCGCGCATACGCTGGTACATCCCAAACGGATTCTGATCGTCGACGTGCCGATCCGCCTCGACGACGGCTCGATGGCGCATTTCGAAGGTTACCGCGTGCAGCACGACACGGCGCGCGGCCCCGGCAAGGGCGGCGTGCGTTTTCATCCCGACGTGACGCTGTCGGAAATCATGGCGCTGGCCGCCTGGATGTCGGTCAAGAACGCCGCGGTCAATCTGCCGTTCGGCGGCGCCAAGGGCGGCGTGCGGGTGAACCCGCGCAACCTGTCGCTGGCCGAGCTCGAAAGAATGACGCGCCGTTACACGAGCGAAATCGGCTTCATGATCGGGCCCGACCGCGACATTCCCGCCCCGGACGTCAATACCAACGAGCAAATCATGGCGTGGATGATGGACACCTATTCGATGAACGAAGGCCACTCCGCGATGGGCGTCGTCACCGGCAAGCCGTTGTCTCTGGGCGGCAGCCTCGGCCGTCGCGATGCGACCGGACGCGGCGTGTTCATTATTGCTGCCGAGGCCGCAAAAGTTCGCAATATGGCGCTCGCCTCGTCACGCTGCGCGATCCAGGGGTTCGGCAACGTCGGTTACGAGGCGGCACGCCTGTTTCATCAGCACGGCTGCAAAGTCGTCGCGGTGCAAACCTCGCGCGGCGCGATATTCAGCGCGCTCGGGCTTGACCCCGACAAGCTCAACGACCACATCAAGGCAAGCGGCGGCGTCGCCGGGTTTCCCGGATCGGAACCGTTGAGTGCCGCGGAGTTCTGGCGCACCGATGCGGAGTTCATGGTGCCGGCCGCGCTCGAAGAACAAATCACTCGCAGCAACGCCCCGGGAATCCGCGCCAGGATCGTGATCGAAGGCGCTAACGGGCCGGTCACACCCGAAGCCGACGACATCCTCGACGGCAACGGCGTGCTGGTGGTGCCCGACGTGCTAGCGA
>CAZEAX010000650.1:0-2430 GCA_964510405.1 uncultured Streptomyces sp.
ACAGGCGCACGAAATCCTGGGGACCGCGCGTGTAGGCGGTCGGCGCCGGATGTCCCGCGGCCGTGATCTGATCGGTCGCCCACTTCGTCCGCTCGGGCCGGATGTCGCACACGGCCGTAATGCGGCATCCAGAAATCTTCAGGAGGTTGCTGACATGATCCGAGCCCTGTCCGCCGATGCCGACAAAGCCGATCCGGACGAGCGGAATCGGCGGCGCGGCGATGAAGGGTCCGGCGCCGCTGTCCTGCGCCTGCGCGTCCGTCGCGCGCAGGACGACATCAGCCGCGCCAAGCGCGGCGGCACCGGCGACCGCGGCGGCGCCGGTCTGCTTCAGAAACTCGCGGCGGTCCCATTCCCGGCGATCAGTACTCATAGACGCCCTTTCCGACCTTCTTTCCGAGCCGCCCGGCCTTGACGTATGGAAGCGTCGATGAAATGCCGGTGAACATCATTTGCACCTGGCCGCCGACCAGATCGGTCAGCGCGGGCCCCGCGCCCTTGTAGGGAATATGCACGATGTTGATGCCGGTCATGCTCTTGAAAAGCTCGCTCGACAAATGCGCGGTCGAGCCGTTGCCCGACGAGGCGAAACTGATCGCGCCCGGCTTCGCTTTCGCCAGTGCAATGAGCTCCCTGGTTGAATGCGCGGACACTGAAGGATGGACCACCAATATCATCGGGCTCGATGCCACGATGCCGATGGGGACGAGTTCGGTGGCCGGATTGACCGCGAGTTTCGGGTACAGGCTGGGGTTGATCGCGTTGGTGCCGTTCGCGCCCATCAGCAAGGTATAGCCGTCGGGCGCGGACCTTGCGACGATTTCAATGGCAATATTGCCGCCGCCCCCTGCGCGGTTGTCGACCACGACCTGTTGCGCGAATTCATCGGACAGCTTTTGCGCCGTGAGGCGGCCGACTATATCGACGGGGCCGCCCGGCGAAAAAGGCACGACCAGGCGGATCGGTCGCGACGGGTATTCCTGCGCTTGCGCCGCGGATGCGAGCGCGAGCACGGTGATGGTCAATAGGGGTTTCATTTAGTCCGAATTATCGAGGTACTTGTACCAAAGATACATCACGCGCTGTGGGATGCGTATCAGGTTATGCAGCGGATAGCGTGCGAGCGGTGCATGAACCGCCGGCGGCAGGTTCTCGACTGCATCACCCGCGACGCACTGCGCAAGCAGTTTGCCCGCATACAGGCTCAACGATACGCCGCTGCCTTGGTAGCCGAGCGCGTAATGGGCGGACGGATCGTCCGCGGCGTGATGGATATGCGGCAGAAAATCGCGCGTGAGACACACCCAGCCGTGCCAGTCATAGTCGACGGTGACGCGTTCGAGCCCCGGGTATTTGGATTTCAATTCAGCGAGCAGGAATTCGCGTTGCTGCGCATTGCGCTCCGGGCTGTCGGCGATCAGGCCGCGCCCGCCGAACAGGATGCGGTCGTCGGGCAGGCGCCGCCAGTAGTACAGCAGTTTGCGCGAATCGGTCAGCACATGGCGGGTGACGAAATTGGCGGCGCGAATCTCCACGGACGTGAGCGGACGCGTGACGATGATGTGCGAGAGCACCGGCAGCAAGGTCGCTCGCACGGCCGGATGCAGGTGTTGCGGCGTATAGCCGTTGGTGGCGAGCACCACCTGTTTTGCGCGCACCGTGCCGTGCGGGGTGGTGAGCACGTGTTCGGCACCGTGTTTTTCCCATGCTGTAACCGGACTCGCCGTATGCACCGTTGCACCCGCCGCGCGCGCCATCCGCAGTACGCCGGAGGCGAGTTTTAACGGATGCACCGCGAGCGCGTCGGGAATGCGCAGTGCGCCGTGGGACTGCGTGCCGCCAATATGCTCGGCGCGGAGTTTGTCTGCCTCGATAAATTCCGCCGGGCAGTCGAACTCGCGCTGCAATACGGCGGCTTCGCGCCTGAGTTCCGCTGCGCGGGATGGGCGATGCGCAATTTTCAAGTGGCCGGCATCGCTGGCATCGCAGTCGATATGTCCGTCCGCTATCAGGGTGCGCACATTGTCGAGCGACGCGTGCATGACGCCGAATGCGCTTGCGGCGACCGCTTTTCCCCATGCAGCAATCATTTGCTCCGCGCTCAGGCGGCCCAGCGCCATCCGCGCAAACCCGCCGTTGCGACCGCTGCAACCCCAGCCCGCGCGGTTGGCTTCGAGCACTACTGAGCGTATCCCATGTGCCCGGGCAAGGTAGTACGCGCACGACAATCCGGTGTAACCGCCGCCGATTATCGCGACTTCGGCATCGAGTTGGCGCGGCGCCGGCCCGTCGTCGGGCGGCAGGGCCCCGGCCGTCGCCGTCCAGTACGACGGCATATGGTCGAGTCCCGCGCCCGGCGTGGCGGCGGTCAATGGGTCGTAGAGTGGACTCATCGAGCGTGACGGCGGATTATTTGCCTTTGAATTGCGG
>CAZEAX010000651.1:0-2424 GCA_964510405.1 uncultured Streptomyces sp.
TTGCTTGCGAATATGTCCCGAATAATTTTTGCCGACGAATTCTAGACGGTAAATCGCGCGTTCACACAAATGGGCTCTGGAACAATATTTGCGGTAATGACGTTAGTTAGTTTGGTCGCAACGCTTGTGATTTTCATTTTGATGTCCCTTGTCAATCCTAAGGAAGATTCCACTATTACGTGGCGCAAAGCGGAAAAACTTTATATTTCTCTAGGTTGGGGACTTCTGATAGGCGGATTGACGTTTGTCACTTTATATTATTCTTGACGCAGCGTAGTTATATGCAGTGTCAACAAAATCGGGGCAAGATCCGACGCATAAAACGCGCCGTTGATCTCAGGCCTTAAACGATCAGCTTTTAACTTCCCCGCCGCTCTGCGCCTCCGCTTCGGCGATTTCCGCGCGGATCTTGTCCATGTCGAGCGCTTTCGCCTGCTCGATCACGCTGTCGATGCCCGCGGCCGGCATCGCACCGGGCTGCGAGAACAGCACGATCTGCTCGCGAAACAGCATCACATTCGGGATCGAGCGTATCTGAAAATGGCCCGCGAGCTCCTGCTGCTCTTCGGTGTTGATCTTGCCGAACACCACGTCCGGGTATTTTTCGGAGGCGGCCTCGAATGCGGGCGCAAACGCTTTGCATGGACCGCACCACGATGCCCAAAAGTCGAGTATCACCATGCTGTTCTTGGTGACGATTTCGTCGAAATTATCCTTGGTGATTTCTACCGTTGCCACGCGTTGCTCCGCTGATGAATTCGGGAAATTTTAACACGCGCGCCCGCACAGGCTTTCCGCACGCCGATCCCAGACCCCGTGTTTCAGCGCACCATATCCTGCCGCAGTCCCCGCTTGACCGGAATTCGCACGCCGCCTACAATGTAACACATTGCAACACAATTGATGACTGAGCGCCCCCGGCCCCATGTCGATTACCAAAACTTTCCGCTTCCCCGATGAACTCGACGCGCGCCTGCGGCGGGTGGCGCAGCACGTCGCGCGCAAGCCCAATGCGATCATGGTGAACGCACTGCAGGAATATCTCGACCGCCTCGAACACCGCGACTTGCAAAGCGAAGCGCGGCGTCAGTCGCTACTCGTCAGCCGCGGGCGCAAGCGCGACGCGTTCTGGGAGCGCGCAGCCGACCGGACGGGCTGGACGTGAACCGCGGCGACGTCGTGCCGTGCGTCGCCCCCGGCGCCTACGGTAAACCCCGTCCCGCAGTCGTGGTTCAGTCGAACCTGTTTAACGACACCCACCATAGCGTCACGGTGTGCCCGCTCACGAGCGACCTGCGGGATGCTCCGCTGTTCCGGCTCGACATTGCGCCATCAGCCGGCAACGGATTGAAGAAACGGTCGCAGATCATGATCGACAAGGTCGTGTCGCTTCCCGCGGACCGCATCCACCCCGCCGTCGGCAAGTTGACCGATTCGCAACTCGCGCATGTCAGCGCCGCCTTGCGCTTGTGGCTGGCGCTGGACTGAGCGCATCCAGCGCCGACGCCCGCACTATCCGCCGACCCCGCTCACCGCCGTCTGCTGCAACAACGTCAACATCGCCGTGGCCTTGTCGAAAGTTTCCTGATACTCGTCTTCACAACGCGAATCGGCGACGATGCCGCCGCCCGCCCAGAAGCGTATCGTGCCGCCGGTATACACCAGCGTGCGGATGGCGACGTTCAAATCCATATTGCCGTCGCCGCCGATATAACCGATGGCGCCGCAGTAAACGCCGCGGCGCTGCGGCTCGAGTTCCTCGATGATCTGCATCGCGCGCAGCTTCGGCGCGCCGGTAATCGAACCGCCGGGAAACGAGCCGCGCAGCAGGTCGAGCGCATCGCGGCCCTGGCGCAGCGTGCCGGTGACGGTGCTGACGAGATGGTGCACAGTCGCGAAACTTTCGACATCGAAAAGTTTCGGCACGCGCACCGAGCCCGGCTCGCAGTTTTTCGACAGATCGTTGCGTAAAAGATCGACGATCATCACGTTCTCGGCGCGGTCTTTTTCGCTCACCTTCAACTCGGCAGCGAGCGCCGCGTCGACGCGCGGATGACCCGCGCGCGCGCGCGTGCCCTTGATCGGTTTCGTCTCTACGTGACGGCGCTCAAGCTTGAGAAAGCGCTCGGGCGACGCCGACAGCACCTGACCGTGCGGCGTATTGAGATACGCGGCATACGGCGCGGGATTGATGATGCGCAGTGCCTGATAAGCGAGCCACGGGTCTCCCGCAGCGGGCGCCGCAAAGCGCTGGGCAAGATTGATCTGGTAGCAATCGCCCGCGTGTATGTAGTCGAGCACGCGCCGGAACGCCGCCGCGTAACTTTCCCGCGACAAGCTTGAGACGAGCGGCGCGGTAATGCGGAAAGGCACGCGCGCGCGTTCGATCGGGATGGCACGCTCTGGGTCGAAGACGCC
Organism: uncultured Streptomyces sp.; assembly: GCA_964510405.1. GTDB lineage: Bacteria > Pseudomonadota > Gammaproteobacteria > Burkholderiales > SG8-41 > PALSA-1004. Next base: position 2,419 of record CAZEAX010000651.1, read on the forward strand.
GGCTCA
>CAZEAX010000652.1:0-2417 GCA_964510405.1 uncultured Streptomyces sp.
CCTCAAAGGCATCCGCCAGATGCCCCCGCACGGCGCCAACATGAAGCTCACCGATACGGAAATCAAGCGTGCCGTGACTTATATGGTCAACCAGTCGGGCGGTCATTGGATCGAGCCGGTAAGCAAGAAGCAAAAGCCCGGGCAACGCACGGGGGAGCAGATCGTGAAAATGCGTTGCTATAAATGCCATGAGACGGGCAAGAACGGCGCGCCCAAAATCGGCGACCGCGACGCGTGGATACCGCGCCTGAAAGACGGGTTGGATGCGACCGTTCGTTCCGCGATCAACGGTCACGGCGCCATGCAGGCGCGCGGCGGGATGCCGGATCTCACCGACGCCGAGATGAAGGAAGCTGTCACCTACATGATCAACAAAGGCCGCGTGCCGGAGCAAAGCAAGTAAGTGCTGCGGGCCGGAGTTCCACATGTTCCGGGGTTATGGATCGCGCAGCACGGCACGCGCGAGCGTGTATAGAGCGGCCGCCGGTGCTCGCAAGATGCGGGCCCGGCGCAGCGTTACACGGTTATAACGACCTTCTGATAAAGCCCGCCAAAGAACGTTTCCTTGCGCAACCGGGCGGGCTTTATTTCGGCCGGCAACCATTCGCTGATGTGGTGGCGCCACAAATCGATCGCGAACGGCTCTAGTATCCGCAACACAGGTTGAAATACATAGCGCAGCGGGTGCAGCACATGCGGACCGTGATAATCCACGATGACGACCCTGCCGCCAGGTTTGGTGACGCGGATTGCCTCGCGCAAGGTTTCCCGGCGCGCGTCCGCCGGCTGCTCGTGCAGCAGGAAGAACACGACGACCTGGTCGTAACTGCCGTCGGCGAAGCCGAGCGCTGTCGAATCGCGTTGGTAAGTCGTGACCGGAACGTCGAGGGGAAGCTTGCGCCGCAAGTTCGCGAGTTGGATCGGCAGAACGTCGACGATGTCGAGCGTGCCCCCCGGCGCTATGCGTTTTGCCAGATGCGCGGAAAAGTCCCCGTAAACGCACGCAACCTGCAGCGTGTGCCCGGGAATCTCCCGGCCGAGCTCGGCAAGGGCTGCATCACGCAGCCGCGCGAAGTTTCCCCACAGGATGAGATTGACGAGCCACTGGCGTTCGAAAATACTGACCGCGTTGGGATGAATATAAGCCCACCAGTATGTATCGCTTAGATACAGCGGAATTGCCGCGCTCGTCTTGCTGTCCTGATGCTGGCGATACATGTTTCTCCCTGGCGGCTTGGGATGCGCCGGTTCAATCGCAACTGCACGGTAATCGCGTCGCATCGCAGTTCCTCAGTTTTCATCACTATATCAGTGAGCATCGCACCGGTCACTCTTCATGTGCGACATTCCGCGGTTTTGTACTTATTCTGGAGAAGCCCGTTCAATGAGCGATAGGCTCGACGCGGATGTGATCGTCGTCGGCGGCGGGATATCCGGACTTGCATGCGCATGGAATCTTCAGCAGCGTGGAGTGCGTGTCATGCTGCTGGAATCCAGGGCGCAGGCGGGCGGCTCGATTGGCACGACGCGCGAACGCGCCTGCCTCTTCGAGGCGGGGCCCAATAGCGCACTGGATACGACGCCGCTGATCGCGCGCCTGCTGAATGAACTCGGAATAGCGGGGGAACGCGTCGCTGCAAACCCCGCGGCGCACAACCGCTATATCCTGCGCGGCGGGAACCTGACCGCACTGCCTTTGTCGCCATTTGAATTTATCGCCAGTTCCCTGTTTACCACGCGGGCCAAGCTGCGGCTGTTCGGCGAGCCGTTCATCGCCGCAAGCGGGCCGGCAGTCGAAGAATCCGTCGCCGAATTCGTGCGCCGCCGGCTTGGCGGCGAGTTTCTCGATTACGCGATCGATCCGTTCGTGGCGGGCGTGTATGCGGGCGATCCGGAGACATTAAGCGTCAAAGCCGCGTTTCCGCGATTGCACGAGCTCGAGCAAACGTACGGCAGCCTGATCCGCGGTTATCTCGCCGGCAGTCGCGCCCGCCAGCGCAATCCCGAAAAATCGAAACAAGCGGCGCCGATGTTCGCATTTCGCGACGGAATGCAAACGCTGCCGGCGGCGATTGCGCGCAGGCTCGCGCGGGTGGAACTCGTCACCTCAGCCGTCAAGGTCACACCTGCCAATGACGGCTATATAGTCACCGCCCGGAGCGCGGATGCGTATCGGGATATCCGCGCGCGCACGCTGGTGGTGGCGACGCCCGCCCATGCCGCGGCAGGGCTGGTGGCACCATATTTACCGAATGCCGGCGCGGCTCTGGCGGCAATCGAGTATCCGCCGGTTGCTGTCGCAGTCAGCGCATACCGGCGCGATGCCGTCCGGCACGCGCTCGACGGCTTCGGCGTGCTGGTACCGCAACGCGAGCGCAGGCGGATATTGGGCACCATTTTTTCGAGTTCGCTATTCG
>CAZEAX010000653.1:0-2411 GCA_964510405.1 uncultured Streptomyces sp.
CGCCCGCCATCGCCACGATGCGCTCGGTTGCGTTGAGTTCGGCTTCCGTCAACGCCGCGCGCCCGTCGAGCCCCAGCAGTGCATCACCTGCGCGGATTTTCGCGCGCAGAAATTCCTTGCCGACTTCCGAATAATAATAGCCGAGGCGAAATTTCTTCAAGCCGTGCCTGGCGGCCAGTTCCTTGATGATGCGAACGAACAAATCGACGCGACTGTTGCTGCCTGTATCGCCCGCAGAGCCGATGATCATCGGCACCCCGAGTTTGCGCGACGCGAGCAACATCTGTTCCAGATCGTGCCGCTGCCATGCCTCCGGGCTCGTGCAGATGTCCGCGCCGAGCGGCACCGGTCCGACATCGTCGCTGCCCGAATCCGCTGCGATGTAGTCAGGACGCGCCGCTACGCCGAGGTCGAAACTGCCGGTGCGTATCGGCGCAAAGCCGAGGTGGCCGTTGGGGCTGATGATTTTGAGTGTCTGCATGCTATCTCCTGAGGCATGATGATGTATTATTTCGTTGTCCGGCTCAATCAAATTTTGAGGAGACCGTCATTCCGACTCTCATCTACCTGATGGCGATCGTCAGCGGTGCGCTGCTGATGGTCAACCCCGTAGCGGCAGCCGATGCGAAACTGCCCGCATTGGTGAAAATCATCGTCCCGTTCGGTCCGGGCGGCAGCAATGACGTGGTCGCGCGCGCAATCGCCGGGCCGCTCGCGAAGCGCCTCGAATCGACGGTCATCGTCGACAATAAGGCCGGCGCCTCCGGCGTCATCGGCAACGATGCGGTCGCTAAAGCACCCCGCGACGGTTCGGTTCTGCTGTTGACCTCTTCGACGTTCCTGACGGTTGCCGCGACGCAAGCCAGGCTGCCGTACGATCCGCTGGGAGACTTGATACCGGTCGCCATGGTCGGTGAAGGGCCGATGCTGCTCGCGGTTTCGTCCGCGTTCCCGGTAAAGACACCCGCCGAATATATTGCCGCCGCGCGCGCCAGGCCCGGCGAGATGACCTACGGCTCGGCCGGCGTCGGCTCCATCGGCCACCTGGCGACCGAATTTCTCAATACCGCGGCCAAGATACAAATGACGCATGTCGCGTACAAGGGTGCCGCTAACGCGATAGTCGATCTTGCGGGTGGCCAGATCTACGCAATGATCTCGAATTACAGTTCCCTGCTGCCCCAGTTGAACACGCGCCGTGTGCGCGCGCTCGCGGTAACGTCCAGGCAGCCGAGCCCGGTGTTTCCCAACCTGCCGCCGCTCAGCGCCACCGTGCCGGGTTATTCGATGGAAATCTGGATTTGCGTGTTCGCGCCCGCCGGCACGCCGGCGCCATTGATCGAACGATTGAATCGCGAGATTCGCGAAATATCCGCGGCGCCGGAATTGAAAGTATTCCTCGAACCGGACGGCGCTTTGCCCGTTGCAATTGCGCCCTCCGCACTGACTGCGCGACTCAAGGATGAACTCGCGCAATGGAAAGCAATCGCAGCCGACCGCAAAATCGTGACTGAATAACGAATCTTCGCACGGCGGGATCGAGACGCCCTGCCCAACACTCCGCTGAAAAGGCGGGCGCGCCGCGCCCGAAATTGCATGCCTTACGTCAAACGCCCCGCCGCACCCGCGCTGCATTACGTCGTGGACGATTACACCGATCCGTGGAAGAACGCGCCTTATCTGCTGCTCCAGCACGGCAACGGCCGCTCCGCGCAGTTCTGGTACAGCTGGGTTCCTTACTTGAGTCGTTTCTACAAGGTCGTGCGCCCGGACGTGCGCGGGCTCGGCCTGTCGTCCGCGGACTTCGACCTCGCCAGGGATTTTACGCTGGAAGCGTGCGTCGACGACGCACGCGCGATCATCGACGATCTCGGCGCGGAGTCGGTCCACTTTTGCGGTGAATCGATGGGCGGCATGATAGGCATGGGGCTTGCAGCCACCCATCCTTCGCGAGTGCGCACGCTGACGCTCGTCTCGACCCCGATTTCGATCAACGAGAAAGGCAAAGTCACCTTCACCGACAAGCAAAGCAAGGAAGAACAGGAGCGCGGTGTCGATGCGTGGCTCGAAGCGACCAACCGCAGCATGCGTTTCCCGCCGGACGCCGACCCCGGGCTGATTGCGTGGTACAACGCGGAATTCAAGAAAAACAATAGCGATGTGCAGGCAGCGATGGGCGGTCTCGCCAATCGCGCGAATGTGGCCGGGTTTCTGAAGGGCATAAAAACCCCGGTGCTCGGGCTCTACCCGACCGCCGGACCACTCACCACGCCCGAGCAGGAACAGACGCTGGTCAGCAGCATCCGCGACCTGCGCATGGTGCATATGCCCGCGTCGTACCACAAGATCCAGCTTATTTTCCCGGCCGCGTGCGCGAAACATCTGCTGCACTTCATTGCGCAGCATGACGG
>CAZEAX010000654.1:0-2411 GCA_964510405.1 uncultured Streptomyces sp.
CGACGGGCCGTCCCACCTGATGTTCCAGATCAGGATCAGCGCGCCGCCTTTCTTCTGCACGTAGCGCGCCGAAAAACGCGCGCGATGACGATAGCCCCAGGATTCGCCGTAGATCGCCGGCAATATGTGGCCGCACTCGACTTTGCCGATGTGGCGCAGGTTGTCTTCGAGCACGCGCTGCTTCGCCGCCACCTGCGCGCGCGCATCGAGGTGCTGCTGGCTGCAGCCGCCGCACGTACCGAAATGCGGGCAGCGCGGCGTCACTCGCATGGGCGCGGGCTCGACAATCTGCGTGACCTGCGCGATTTCGTAGGTCGGCTTCTTGCTGTACGACGAGTAAGTGACGAGTTCGCCCGGCAGCGCGCCCTGGATGAAAATGACCTTGCCGTCCGCGTGCGCAACGCCGCGGCCTTCCTGGTCCAGCGATTCAACGCGGATTTCTTTCACCACCACGACCGTTGCCAGCTTACGCCGGCCAGAGTTCGAGGAATTCGCGCCAATGCGGGTCGGGCAATTTCTCGAGCGTGGTTCTTACAAGATCGATTTCCTGCCGGTACTTTTCCGGCGGCAAGGCGCCGCGCATCTGCTGAAACCGCAGATAAACGAGATAGGTATTGGCGACGTCCGCCTCGAAATAACCGCGGATCTGCGCGATCTTGCCGTCCTGCCAGGCCTGCCATACCTGCGAGCCTTCGAGGCCGATCTTGCCGGGAAAGCCGAGCAGCTGCGCGAACTGGTCGAGCGGCGCCGCGCCGCGCGGCTGATACATGGCGAGCAGATCCATCAAGTCTAGATGGCGCGCATGATAGCGGCTGATGTAGTTGTTCCACTTGAATTCGCGGTCGTCCTCGCCCTGGTCCCAGTAACGCGCCGCGTGCACGCCGTGCATCATTCCACGGTAATGCAATACCGGCAGATCGAACCCGCCGCCGTTCCACGACACGATTTGCGGCGTGTATTTTTCGACGCCGTCGAAGAAACGCTGGATGAGCTGCCCTTCGCCGTCACCGGGCTCGCCCAGCGACCAGACGCGGAAGCTCTCGCGGTCGCGCAGCGCGCATGAAATCGCGACCACGCGCTGCAGATGCAATTGCAGGAAATCGTTGCCCGTGGCCTGCCGCCGGCGCTGAAACGCCATCGCCGCGACCTGCTCGTCGCTGATTTCGGCGGCGATGCCGTTCAGCTTGCGCAGACCCGCGACGTCGGGAACCGTCTCGATATCGAAAACCAGAACGGGTGTCATCGGAAAAAGGCGTTCCTTGCCGTCCGCGGGCGCGCGCGCAACGCGTCAGGCCGGGAAAATACCGGTTGAAAGATAGCGGTCGCCGCGGTCGCAGACGATCGAAACGATCACCGCATTGCCGACTTCAGCCGATATCTGCAGCGCCGACCACATCGCGCCGCCCGACGACACGCCGGCGAAGATGCCCTCCTCGCGCGCGAGGCGCCGCGTCATGTCCTCCGCATCGGCCTGCGCCACTTCGATCACGCGGTCGACGCGGGTCCAATCGCATATTTTCGGCAGATACGCCGCGGGCCATTTGCGGATGCCCGGAATCTGCGAGCCGTCGGTCGGCTGGCAGCCGACGACCTGGATCGCCGGATTCTTTTCCTTCAGGAAGCGCGACACGCCCATGATCGTGCCGGTGGTACCCATGCTGGACACGAAGTGCGTGATCCTGCCGCCGGTGTCGCGCCAGATTTCCGGTCCCGTGGTCTCATAGTGCGCGAGCGGATTGTCGGGATTGGCGAACTGGTCGAGGATCACGCCCTTGCCCTCGTCGCGCATCTTTTCGGCGACGTCGCGCGCCATTTCCATGCCGCCGGTTTGCGGCGTCAGCACGATCTCCGCGCCGAATGCCGCCATCGTCTGGCGTCGCTCGACCGACAGATGCTCGGGCATCACGAGCACCATGCGATAACCCATCATGGCCGCCGCCATCGCGAGCGCAATGCCGGTATTGCCGCTCGTCGGCTCGATCAGCGTGTCGCCCGGCTTGATGTCGCCGCGCTGCTGCGCGCGCTTGATCATGGAGAGCGCAGGCCGGTCCTTGACCGAGCCCGCCGGATTGTTGCCTTCAAGCTTGGCGAGCACCACGTTGCCCGTTTTTCCCGGCAGCCTTTGCAGCCTGACAAGCGGCGTGTTGCCGATAAAATCTTCGAGCGTCTTGTACATGGCGGTCATGCGCGCGCAAACAGCGCTTCAATATAGCGCGCCACGCCCTCTTCCACCGTCAACAGCGGCGCCGCGTAACCCGCGCCGCGCAGCGCGCCGATGTCGGCCTGGGTATAACTCTGGTATTTGCCCGCGAGCTCCGGCGGAAACGGTATGTATTCGATCACGCCCTGGCGCTGCATGTCGGCGAGCGTGAGCGGCGCTTCGTTGGCATGCCGGCGGCAGGCATTGACCG
>CAZEAX010000655.1:0-2408 GCA_964510405.1 uncultured Streptomyces sp.
GGCCGGTCATCATGCAAAGGGCGATCAGGCAGCGCGCGTTGTCGGTGCCGTGTATGTGCTGCGAAATGCCCATGCCCCACAGAATCATCGAGCCTTTCGATTTCGCATATAGACGCGCGACCGTCTTGATGGTCTCGGCGGCGATGCCGCACACCGGCGCCATCGCCTCCGGGCTGTAATTGGCGACGTTGCGCTTCAATTCGTCGTAACCGATCGTGCGGCTGCGGATGAAGTCCTCGTCGACCAGCCCTTCGTGCACGATCGTATGCATCAACGCGTTCAACAACCCGACGTCGGTATCCGGCTTGAACTGCAGATAATGCGTGGCGTGGCGCGCAAGGTCGCCGCGCCGCGGATCGGCGACGATCAGCTTGGCGCCGTTCCTGACGGCGTTCTTGATCCAGGTCGCCGCGACCGGATGGTTCGAAGTCGGGTTGGCGCCGATCACGAAAATAACTTCCGCATTTGCGACATCGTTGACCTGGTTCGACACGGCGCCGGAATTGACCCCCTCCATCAACGCGGCCACGCTCGATGCGTGACAGAGCCGCGTGCAGTGATCGACGTTGTTGCTGCCGAAACCGGTGCGCACGAGTTTCTGGAACAGGTAGGCCTCTTCGTTGCTGCCTTTGGCCGAGCCGAATCCGCACAAGGCTTTGCTGCCGGAACGCTCGCCGTCGCGATCGCGTATTTGTTTCAACTTGCCGGCGGCCAGATCGAGTGCCTCATCCCATGTCGCCTCGCGGAAATACTCGAGCGGATTGGCGGGATCCATCGCGAACTCCGCCGATTTCGGCACGCCGGGATTGCGAATTAGCGGTTTGGTCAGGCGCTGCTTGTGATTGACGTAATCGAAACCGTAGCGGCCCTTGACGCACAGGCGCTTGTGGTTCGACGGTCCGTCGCGGCCGTCGACGGACAAAATCTTGTTGTCCTTGATGTTGTACGTAAGCTGGCAGCCGACGCCGCAGTACGGGCACACCGAGTGCACCTGCTTGTCAGGTTTGACCATGCCGACATCGCGCGCCGGCATTAACGCGCCGGTCGGGCACGCCTGCACGCATTCGCCGCAGGCGACACAACTCGAATCGCCCATCGGATCGTCGAGATCGAAAACGATTTTCGAATGCTCGCCGCGAAACGCGTAGCCGATCACGTCGTTGACCTGCTCTTCGCGGCACGCGCGCACGCAGCGCGTGCACTGGATGCACGAATCCAGGTTGACCGCCATGCCGAAATGCGAAAGGTCGGCGCGCGGTTGACGGCGCGGCGCGAAACGGGGCTTGCCGATCTTCAGCTTGCCCGCCCACTGGTCGAGTTCGGAATTGAGCGTGTGGCGCTCTTTCGGCATATCCGACAGCAGCAGTTCGAGCACCATTTTCTGCGAGGCGACCGCGCGCGTGCTGTCGGTCGTAACTTCCATTCCTGCCGCGGGCTTGCGGCAGCACGACGGCGCCAGTACCCGCTCGCCTTTGATCTCGACCATGCAGGCGCGGCAGTTGCCGTCGGGGCGCATGCCCTCCTTGTAGCAGAGGTGCGGTATCTCCACGCCGACGCGCCGGGCGGTCTGGATGATCGTTTCGTGCCCGTAGCCGACGACGTCCTTGCCGTTCAACTTGAACTCGACCGGCATCGCTTCATATTCCTGTTTGCGCATCGCCGTCATCGTTTACCTCGTCTCATTCGATCTCGTGCGCGAAATGCTTGGCGACGCAGCGCACCGGGTTGGGCGCCGCCTGGCCGAGCCCGCATATGGATGCGTCCGCCATGGCGCCGGAAAGTTCCTCGAGCAACGCCTTGTTCCACCGCGGCGCCTGCATCAGTTGCAATGCCTTGGCGGTGCCGACGCGACACGGCGTGCACTGGCCGCACGATTCGTCCGCAAAAAACTTCATCAGGTTGCGCGCTGCAGTACTCGCCTTGTCGCGGTCCGACAAAATGATCACCGCGGCCGAACCGATGAAGCATCCGTACGGCTGCAGCGTGTCGAAATCAAGCGGGATGTCGCCCATGCTCGCGGGCAGTATGCCGCCCGAAGCCCCGCCCGGCAGGTACGCATAGAGCTTGTGCCCTGGCAGCATGCCGCCGCAGTATTCCGCGATCAGTTCGTTGATGGTGATGCCGGCAGGCGCAAGATGCACGCCCGGTTTTTTAACGCGGCCGGACACCGAGAACGAGCGCAAACCTTTGCGGCCGTGGCGGCCATGGCCGGCGAACCACTCGGCGCCTTTTTCAAGGATATCGCGCACCCAGTACAGCGTTTCCATGTTGTGCTCGAGCGTCGGACAGCCAAAGAGGCCGGTCTGCGCCACGTACGGCGGTCTGAGCCGCGGCATGCCGCGTTTGCCTTCAATCGATTCGATCATCGCGGATTCTTCGCCGCAGATGTAGGCGCCGGCGCCGCGCCG